>NZ_CBVY010000001.1:0-28175 GCF_000513435.1 Halorubrum sp. AJ67
GGCCGCTGACAGCAAGCAGGCCGCGGACGCCCTCGCCGCCGCGGCTGCCGCGCAGTCGGCGGTACGGGAGGCGACGCCGGTCGAACGAGCCCAGTGGCTGGAGTCGATCGCAGACGAGCTCGAGTCGCGGGCGGACGAGTTCACCGAGTCGATCGTTCGCGAGGCGGGACGACCGGTGTCTGCGGCGCGGGGTACTCCGTCGAGCGCGGCGCGTAGATTCCGGCTGGCGGCCGGCGAAGCCCGTGACCTGGCACGGACGCACGGCGAGTACCGCGAGGGGGCGACCCCGGGCCACGAGGGCTGGACCGCGATCGTCAAGCCCGAACCGATCGGGACCGTCCTCTGTATCGCGCCGTACAACTACCCGCTCCAGACGACCGCGCTCCAGGTCGCGCCGGCGCTCGCCGCGGGCAACGCTGTCGTCGTCAAGCCGTCGAGCAAGACGCCGGTGACGGCCGCGCTCCTCACCGACGTCATCGTCTCCGCCGCCGACCTCCCGGACGGGGCGGTGAACTTCGTCCCCGGTCGGAGCCAAGAGATCGGCGACACGCTGGCGGGGGACGATCGCGTCGACACCGTCGCCATGACCGGGTCCTCGGCGGCCGGAAAACACGTCGCCTCGGCGTCCGGGATCACCAACCTCGTGATGGAGCTCGGCGGGAACGCGCCCGCGCTCGTCTTCCCGGACGCCGACATCTCGGACGCGGCTGGGGCCTGTGCGACCGGCTCGTTCAAGCTCAGCGGTCAGCGCTGCTCGGCTATCTCCCGCGTGGTCGCCCACGAGTCGGTCCACGACGACCTCGTGGACCGGATGGGGTCGACGATGGACTCGTGGGTCGCCGGCGACCTGTTCGACGAGGCGACGAACTTCGGGCCGCTCATCGATGAGTCGCACGCCGAGGAGGTCGCGGGGCTGGTTGACGACGCGGTCGAGGACGGTGCGGACCTCGTCGCTGGCGGTGGGCGCGACGGCGCGTTCCACGAGCCGACGCTGCTCGCGAACGTGCCGCAGGACGCCGAAATAATGCATCAAGAGCAGTTCGGGCCAGTGGCCGCCGTGACTACCTTCGAGACGGAGGAAGAGGCGATCGAGCTGGCCAACGGCGGCGAACTCGCTCTCGACGCCTCCGTGTTCACCACCGATCACAACCGCGCGATGCGGGTCGCCGAGCGCGTCGACGCCGGGAGCGTCCGCCTCAACGGAGCACCCTCCCACGGGCTCGGCGACGTTCCGTTCGGCGGGAACGACGCCTCCGGGATCAACCGTGAGGGCGTCCACGCCGCGATAGAGCAGATGATCCGGAAGAAGTCGATCGTACTCTGAGCGGGTCTCCGTATCTGAACCCCCCTCCGGCGAAAGCAAAGCCGGTCAGGTTATTTCGGTCGACCCGTAGTCACGAGTGTAAACGTACAAAACATCCTCCCGCGGGATGCGACCTCAAGCATCGATGACCTGACGTTCGGAGACGCGTACGGCTGGGACCCTGACGACGAGGTCATCACGGTGACGTTTGCCGACCCAGCGCGCGTACCCGGTGCGGTTCCTCCAGTTCCACGAGGTCGTGAACGACATCGTTGGCGGCGTAGTCGACGACGCCGACGGTGCGACCGACGCCCCCGAGGAGAACGCGAGCGACGCGTCCGGAACTCACCCGATCGTCGTGACGTGGTGTCCGCTCTGAAAGAGCAGGATCGTGTGCGACCGGGCCTACGTCGGTCAAACTCCCGAGTTCGGTGTCTTTGGGAAGCTCGCGGCCGACGAGTTCATTACAGACCTCCCCGACGGGTGCGACACCTAGGTTGGCGAGCGAGGTATCAGACTCTCAGGCGGCCAGCGGCAGCGCCTCGCCATCGCTCGGGAACTGCTCAACGACCCCGAGATCATCGTTTTTGACGAGGCTACATTAGATGTCGACACGGAGACCGGGAAACTGATCCAAGAGAGCCTTGAGCGACTAGCTGAGGAGCGGACGGCGTCCATTATTGCTCACCGGCTTTCGATGATTCAGAACGCCGACGGGATTGTCGTGATGGATGAAGACTAGATCGTCAAGCAAGGACATCACGAGGAACTTGTTGCGGCAGCGGAACATATGCGAACCTCTGCAAGGGTAGACTGAGGCGTCTCCGGCTAACGACTGACTCTTAGCAGGGGTTCCATTGGCAAGCGGGACCGGTTCATCGCTGGTCAGTAAGTCGATACGGGTCTACCGACGCAGATTGGGTCGACCAAGCAGGCAGTGTGTATCGCACGAAACCTCGCTGAACATTGCGCGTTCGATCCAGCGACACCCCCTGTCGGTTCAGTACATAAATCTTGGTGACTCCCGCCGAACGCCTATCCACGTAATTAACCCAGATCACCGAGTCTATTCCAATCGTCGTTAGTCAGCCTGCGAGTGGCTATGAGTTCTATTCCCGCTTCCTCATGGAGTCTCGCGCCATGGCCTACGAGAAATGATCCGGGTCACACTCTACGATACTAATTTCCCTGCATGCCGTCGCAGTAATTCAGGCACTCAGCATCCCTGCCAGATGACACCGCTCTGTGTGCCGGTCCATCTCTGTGAGCAGATCCCTTATTGAAACCGCGCCACATGACAATATATGTCTGATTCTGAGGGGGGCTTGGACGATTTTCGCGATCGGTCTCAAAAACCGATGCGGTATCTCGCCAGTCGGTACGGCCGAGATCACCTGCCATTTCTCGCGGTGGGTGGGCTGATGACGATCATCGGGGCAGCGCTGTTTTCGGTGCCCGCATTCGTGCTGGGAGTCGCGCTTGATGCGCTCTTCCAGCAAACACGTCCCTTCTCCCTACCGTTAGTACCCGAGGCATGGATCCCAGCGTCGCAGATGGGGCAGTTCTGGCTCACTGTTGGGATTGTCAGTGGATCATTTCTGATTGCCGCCATCGCCGGCTACGTTCGCGGGTGGACGCTCAACCGGGTGGCCCAAGACGTCCAACACCAACTCAGGACAGACACGTATGAGCGGATGCAAACCCAGCGAATGGCGTTTTTCGACGATCACAAGACCGGTGAGGTGATGTCAGTGCTGAACAACGACGTAAACCAACTCGAGTCGTTTCTCTCGGAGGATCTCCAGGCCGGTGTTCGGATTATTGTCACGTCGCTGGTGATCGGCGCGATCACGCTGTATCTCCACTGGCAACTTGCGCTCGTGACGCTGACGATGGTCCCGATGTTGGCGTACGCCTCGTACCGATTCCAACAGACGATTGAGCCGAAGTACGGTGACGTACGATCGTCAGTCGGGAAACTCAACGCACGGCTTGAGAACAATATTGGTGGCATCGGCGTGATCAAATCCTTCGGGCAAGAGGAGTACGAAGCCGACCGCGTTGCCGACGCCTCCGACGAGTATCGGTCGGCAAACTGGAGCGCCATTCGAACCCGCATTGCCTTCTTCCCCTCACTTACACTGATTACTGCCTTCGGCTACGGAATCACCTTCGCGCTCGGGGGCTATGTGTTCCTACAGGGCGGGTTCAGCGTATTCACGATTCCATTGACAGCGGGGACGCTCGTGACGTTTCTGCTGTATAGCCGGCGACTGATGTACCCAATGCGGCAGTTCGGACAGGTGTTGAACAACTACCAGTACGCCTACGCGGCTGCCGAACGGGTGGTTGGGTTGCTCCAAGACCCAGACCTACTCTCCGAGCGGGAGAACGGCACAGAGCTGGCGTCAATTGACGGTGCGGTCAACTACGAAGGCGTCACCTTCAGCTACGACGATGAGGAGACAATAATCGACGATGTCGACCTCACGGTCGCACCCGGTGAAACAATCGGACTAGTCGGGCCGACCGGAGCAGGCAAGACAACTCTGACGAAGCTGTTGATGCGCCTGTACGACACGGATGAGGGCACAGTCCGTCTCGACGGCCATGACATCCAAGACATCACCATTCAGAGTCTCCGGCGTCATCTCGGGTATGTCTCTCAAGAGCCGTTCTTATTCGGAGGCACCATTCGAGAGAACGTCTCGTATGGCGTCTCCAAGGCAAGTGATGAAGCAATCATTACCGCACTCGAGCGGGCCGGCGCATGGGAATTCGTCGAACCGCTGGATGACCAGCTCGATACAGTCGTTGGGGAGCGTGGGGTAAAACTCTCTGGGGGGCAACGGCAGCGACTCGCAATTGCCCGTGCTACGCTGAAAGATCCCTCATTGCTGGTCCTCGATGAGGCGACCAGTCACGTCGACAACGAGACCGAACTGATTGTCCAACAAAATGTGGCCGACCTCGGCGCTGACCGTACGACCTTCGTTATTGCACATCGTCTCTCCACGGTTCGAAACGCTGACCGCATTGTTGTCCTCGACGACGGCCAGATTGTCGAGACGGGTACTCACGAGCGGTTACTTGATGCTGACGGCCTGTATGCAGATCTTTGGCGTGTCCAAGTTGGTGATCTTGACGCGCTACCTGATACGTTCATCCAACAAACTGTGGGCTCCGCTGACGACTAGTCTACGTTCAGCTCTCCCGTATCGTCTTAGGATGTCTCGCTTGTCGAACAGATACGGACATTCAGATTGTGATATTACCGATTGGATTGGTTTAGACCCTTACAAAATATTCACTGACAGGGATACCTCACACTTATTCCGGCTCTCTGAAAACCCCTTCAGGAATCATCGAACACACCTCTACACTGGTGACTGTGAAGCTTGGACGACTGGACGGCTAGTTCTACGTGAGCGATGACGGCTCCGGGATCAATGAAGAGCAACGAGAAAGTGTCTTCGAGTCAGGTACACAACAGTAGACGACGGAACTGGATTCGGGCTGTTGATTGTCAAATGCGTTGCTGACGCCCACAGATGGGAAACAACGGTGATCGACAGCAACGCTGGTGGTGTGCAATCTGAATTCCTTGTCAATTCAACGATTTAGCAGACTCCGGTGAGTGTGTACATATATTGGTTGCAGTCAAATTAACCATGCTGCTCATATCATGGGTGGTATATTTGCTTCAATGGGCTCTGGTGAATCGCCAGAAGGCGTTTGATTTCACGGTTTCACGGCTCGCTTGATGTTGTAGACCGCACACATCAGAACGATCTCACGAAATTCGCGGTACCACACTCGGGCACGCACCGCGTGGCCGAGCGTCCGCTTGATCGTTGAAAAGACGGTCTCAGACAGCGCTCTCTGGCCGTATAGAGACCCGTCGATTCGCGCGTTGTGCGCGCAATCGACGGGTCGGAACTCACGGTGCTTGATCAGCGGTCTCACGTCTTCTTCGCGCAATTTTTCGCGTAATCGCTGCCAATCGTACCCTTTGTCGGCGGCGAGGCTGGCAATCTCGCCCGCGTTGCGGAGGGCGAGTTGCCAGCCGATCTGCGTGTCGTGGCGTTTCTCGGTCGTACAGTGAACGTCGAGTACAGCTTGTGTTTTTGTATCGACGAGCGCGGTCGTTTTCAGCGTCTGAACGCGATAATTCGTCCGGCGGCAGTAGTGCTTGCTGGCGGTTTCGCGGTCGAAAAACGTCGCATCCATCGCGGCGTGATCGGCGGTGTCGTGCAGCTGCGCCGACAGCCGCAGCAGCACTCGCCACACCTCTATCTGCAACCTGTCAAACGCCTTCACCAGTGTTGAGTGATGCGGGAGATCGCCCTTTTCGAGGCCGATCTCGGCCAATATTTGTGGCATCTCGCTCAGGAGATCAAGCGCGTCGCGGTAGGATTTCTCTAAGTAAATCCGGAGACAGTGGAGCGAAACGACGGCGTAGTCGGCGAAGCCCCCACCCCCTTCGGGGGCGGCGGCTTCGCCTCGGCCACCAACAGCATTTTTAGCTAACGTGACCGCCTTGCTCGTGAAGCGGGAGATCTTCGACATAGGCATCGCCGATTTCCCGCTTCACTTCCTTTGATTTGACGACCTATCCCGCTGTCTTACAGCGATTCACCAGAGCCCTTCAATGTTTTTACCGCTACACTTCCACCCCAGTATTATAAGACACAATGTCGATCGGCTTGACGCACTCGCTCGGACCATTTGCGGGGGTGCGGTGCTAATCCTGGGACTTCTCGTCGCGATCAACGCCGTCGGCGTTCCGGTCGGCTCCGTTGTCGGGCCCGCAGTTATATGTACTATCCTCATTGTCGAAGGCGGGACACGTCGGTGTATTTTGCATCGGGTATTCAGTATTGATCGGTATCTAGTAGAACAGTCGTGATATTAGCCAGAAGTTGTTGTAGCTGAAGACAGCGGCGTTTCGATTTCGAGTAATTCAGCACTCACCTCCCACAGCCGCCGCGCTACCGTCGCATCCTGTGCCGCACGCGATGGAGTAGCCGGCCGCTGATCTTTGAAATATGCTCCTGAAACGCCGGAAACCTCCGAGGAGAGAGCCGGAACTAGTAGCTCAGCAGCTCCTTCTGCAACGCTTGTGACGACGGGGAACCGGTCAAGTGCTTGGAGAATGCGTGGGAACGGACCCGGAAGGAATCGACCGAATCCACTACCAGGAATCGCACCGGGGTGGATACAGTTGGAGACGATTGACTGGTTAAGTGCTTCCAGACGGTTAGCGAGCTCCGTCGCAAACAGGATGTTGGCGAGCTTTGAGTGTCTATATGCCCACATCGCTGAGTAGTCGTGGACTGTTCGGACACGCGTGAAGTCGAGTTGCGTCCCTTGATGCGCAGCAGACGCGGTTGTGACGATTCGACTGCCATCTACAAGATGATCAAGAAGTTCAGTTGTCAGCAGGTACGGGGCGAGGTGATTGACATGGAAGGTATACTCGATACCGAGGTCAGTCAGCTGTCCCTCACGAAAGAAGCCGCCAGCATTGTTGATCAGAATATCTAAACCATCTGTTTCCTGTTGGACAGTCGCGGCCAGCTCTCGCACTGAGTCGGGGTTAGCGAAATCTGCTTTGACGAATTGGCTGTCAACACCGATTTCATTGAGTTCTTCTACGACGGTCGCACCTGCCGACTGATCACGACCATGAACTAATACATCGGCCCCTAACCGCCCTAGCGCGAGTGCCGCAGCCCGTCCAATACCGCTCGTCGAGCCGGTGACAAGCGCCTGCATCCCGGAACAGTCGACATCTGCTACACCCGCGATCTCCTCTGGTCGGTTCATACAGATAGCACGGTACGAACGCACTTGAGACTCACCGGCGTATGCTGTATACGAGTGGAATTTCACTCCCGCATTCTTGATCTGTATCAGCACGCGATTACTGCCAGAAGATCCCAGTGACGTTTGAACGATAGGGAATTGCGACCTGAATCAAAATGTCCTGTCAGGAGATACTCCCCGAAAGGTGTTGAACCACGTTGACAGCATCCGTTGGCCACCCTTCACAATCGGTCGTGCAGCAATGGAGCATTCGACAAACTGCTGTATTTGGGTTTCCGCTCACGGATACCGTCGGCGACGTACGGCGCTCCCATGAGACGGTCCATTCAGTGGATGGTTCGACACGAATGTACTGTACCGAGTCCGTTGGTTCGAAATCACCGAGAGATACCTACTGTCGACCGGCGATATCGCTCCGGTCAACGACAGTGCGAGTGGTGGTTGCGACACAGCTGAGCGATTGGATCGCCGACAGAAACTGCGCTAGCGGGCCTGCCTTTCATGTTAACGTGTAGTGTGTCGCGAACAGTTCGACGTAGACAGACGGTTCAACTGACAGCATCCGATCCGACACATCGTTGTCCGTCACAACGTTGTTGAGGGCTCGCGGCGGAAAGAACAGTCTAGCCGATCTGTTCCAACAAGAGAGCCACAATAGACTCGCTTGGAAGTCATCAATACAGTACAGCTGTCGTCGCCCATGCGTTTTTGTGTGGTTCTCACGAACATCCTGCTAATGAACCGGGTTCGGGCGCAAATTTACCCTAAGAAATAGAATGGAACAGCTACCGGCCGCGAGACTCTCACCGCTCGCTAACCAAGTCGACAATGTCCTCGCTCAGTGCGGGTACGAGATCCGGCGTGGAATTGATGCGATCGACGACGCCGTTGTTGGGTACGGTGGCTTATTCGAACCGGAGACAACAAACAACGAAATTCGAGCGGCTGTAGAGGAGGTTCTTGCTAATAATACACCGGCAGCAACAGATGGTGTACTGGGTAGTGGCGGGTGTGATCTTGTTCTATACGTGGACGGGAGCTCCCGTGGTAATCCCGGTCCGTCTGGGGCAGGAGCTGTTATCCAGGTTGGTGACGAGGGAATCATCAATCTTGGACGACCGGTCGGATCGAATACAGAGAACAATCTTGCCGAATACGCGGCACTGCAGATGGGACTCGAAGTGGCGCTAACACGGTGTAACCCAAAGGCCGTGGAGGTGCGAATCGACTCAATGACCGTGATCAACGATATTTGGGGCGACAGCGATGGGCTCCCGTCAGCCGATGTGTTCAGGGATACGATTGTCGATCACGTCTCGTCGCTCCCGAAGTGTGAATGGACACATCTCGCCGATAGCGACCTGAACCCGGCAGATGCTCGCGCAACTGTTGGTGCCGACATCGCTGCTCTGGGTCCATAGGACGGAAACTAGATCTGGTGAGAGTAGGATTTGCGTCAAGGCTAGCCTTCCAGACTACAATCTTGGTTCAAGCGATCATAGCTCGTCAGCGGTACTTACGTGCATGCCAACGAATTGCCAGCGGTCATCAGACCGTCTGAGTGTTCCGCTCCAGCGGGTCTCAAAGTCATGCCGATGTTCCGTCTCCGTGTTGGTCCACGCCATCGAGACCACGTCACTAAACCACGCGCAGGTGTCGCACTGGGTGACTCTGAGAGCAGAGCTCGTCACGTTCCAGTCTGTTGTAGTCTCTGTTTGGCTCCGAAGTCCGGTTCGAATCTGGTCCCTCCCAACGAGCTGTTCAGAGATACCGAACTTCACATAGTCATTGTCATCGGGCCGTTCTACAGCAAAAAACGGATCAAGCGGCTCTCCGGCCCGTAGCGCCTCGTAATACTCGGTGATTGTCGTACGTGCGTCCACATACCGATGAAGAGTTGAGTCAACAAGTGCTCGTGGGTATCCGTGATGACGCCGGTGACGGGTCTGGGTGTCACGAATGAACCGCCTCGGGGTAACTCCCGAGGCACTCGACCTACTCCGCCTGTAGAACCCGATGAGGTAGCGATCGGCTTGCTCATCACTTGAACTCTCCTCAACCTACTCGTCGGGCCAGTTTTTGTCCCTCCAGATTCTGTACAGTCTCGTATGAGCCGCACAGCAGTGATCGCCGGCGTCGGTCCTGGACTCGGTGAATCGTTAGCCAGACGGTTCGCAGCTGAAGGCTGCCAAGTCGCACTCTTCGCGCGATCCACGGACTACATCGAAGAACTCGCTACCGATCTCCCGGACTCTGGAGAAGGGCTTGCCGTCACGACTGACCTCACTGACGTCGAACAGATCGAGGAGGGTTTCGACGCCGTTCGTGACGCGTTCGGTCCGATCGACGTACTCGTCAACCACGCAAGCGCCGCTTCATGGACTGGGTTGATTGACACGACTGTCGAGGAGTTCGAAGAAGCGTGGGCTGTCAACGGCCGTGGCGCATTCGTCTGCTCACAGGAGGCCGTTGGCGACATGCTCGAAGCAGACGGTGGAACAGTCATCTTCACCGGTGCGACCTCTGCTGTGCGGAGCCTCGGCGGTGCGATTGGCTTTACCGCCGCAAAGTTTGCGGCTCGCGGGATGGCAATGGATATCGCGCAAGAATACGGCCCAGAAGGGGTTCACGTCGCACACGTTGTCATCGACGGACAGATTGACTCAGAGGCGGCCCGCGAGCGGTTGCCGGATCGAGACGGCGAGACTTTCCTTGATCCTGACGAGATAGCTGAGACGTACTGGCACCTCGTTGAACAGGACAATGTCAGTACCCAGCCGTTTGAGGTCCATATTACGAACGGACCACAGAACTCCGAGTTTATCTGAAAACCTCCCAAACACAGTCAGTCCTCCGACAAGGGTGTGAATGGAGACTTGCGGTACTTGAGAGAATAGCCAGGTGGACTGCGAGTAGTGTGCTATGGCGCGTTCAGTTCGTGGCTTTGTAGTCTGCTACTTGACATCCACGTCGACCTCATACAGCGCTTCCGTCGCGATGTCACCCAATTCACCGGCCTCAATGTGAGAATACCGTTCGCGAACCATCTCCTCGGAATTGTCGAGATAGCGGGCAGCAACTGTATACCCGAATGCACGGACGAGCACCTCGCCCATCCCACGTCGACCACCATGCGGCGCGAGATACTCGTGTTTTGGGTGGCCAACATCGATTTCTGCTGATTCGGTGAGACGACGAAGGATCGACCGCGCGCCGTCTGTCGTGATCGAGGGTGGGCAGATATCCAGTTCAAGTGCTAAGAGGAAGTCTCGAGCGTACTCCTCCCGCCTGTCATCGATCGCCTCTGGCTGCTCCCCCAGATCGGACAATTCCGTTTTGATGAGATCAGCGAGTGTTCGCTGGTCGAAGGTGGGGAACACTGGCCATCGGTCGGTCGGTGGATTGAGGAGCTGATGATAGCTTTTGAGTGGTGAAATCACCGGTTCAGGGAGGCTCGCGGCGTCCCACTGCTGTTTCTTCCGGTAAACGTCCATACTCCCGTCGTCAAGCGAGAGATCCTCCCAACGGACGCCGCGACGTCGTGGATCGTCGGGATCACGGAGGAGTTCACCGACCCGCACAGCCGTGTAGGCGAGAACGAACACAAGCGCACGGTCACGAGTTGCCTTCAGCGCCGCGTAGTGGGCGCGTTACTTGTCGAGAGGCTCAGTACCCTCCGGTAGTGTTGTGTACGGCTCAATGGCGTCACGGGCACGCTCGTCGACCTGGCGGGTAAATGCGTGGCGCTGCTTGGACGTCCACGCTTGCTGGTCACCAGGCTTGCGACCGTCGTCTTTAGGGAGGGGTGCCATCGCACTCGCCCGCTGTGCGTAGTGTACCTCGAGGTACCCCTCGTTGACGCACCAGCCACACCACGCAGAGATATAGCGGTAATAGGTTTGTACGGTATTCTGCTTGAGTCGCTGACAAAACGGATGACGCGGTCGCCGATCGCCACATCGAAGCGGCGATTGAGTGCTGTCGAGTCGTTCTCGCTGACGAGTGATTTAGATCCTAGTTGTACGGAGTCACTCTCTCGTTACCAATTAAATTCTAATTTGTGAGGAAACCAAATTAAACCTCACTAACTTATTCTCTTTCGTTAAAGAAACCAATATAAGTTACAAAAGAGTGTGCCAGCGCATCACACTTATGTTCGTAGTCTCTGAAGAATAGTTTGATGAGTTCAAAACAAGACGATCTCAAGGAGACGAACACCGAGGCCCGCTTCGAGTTCAAGAAGGAGGAAAAGTCTGCCTTCAAAAGCGACAAGGGCCTCACCGAGGAGACGGTCCGCGTCATCTCGGAGGACAAGGACGAACCGGAGTGGATGTTGGAGCGCCGCCTGCGCGCGCTCGAGCAGTTCCAGGAGATGCCGATGCCGACCGACTGGCCCGGCCAGCCGGACCTGTCAGAGATCGACGTCGACGAGATCGTCCCGTACATCCGACCGGACGTCGACGTTCGCGCCGGCGTCGACGACTGGACCGAACTCCCAGACGAGATTCAGGACACGTTCGACAAGCTGGGCATTCCGGAGGCCGAAAAGAACGCACTCTCGGGCGTCGGCGCCCAGTACGAGTCTGAGGTCGTCTACCAGAACATGCAGGAGCGCTGGGAGGAGAAGGGCGTGGTCTTCTGTAACATGGACGAGGCCGTGCAAGAACACAAAGAACTCGTCCGCGAGCACTTCATGACGAAGTGCGTCCCCCCGAGCGACAACAAGTTCGCCGCGCTTCACGGTGCGATCTGGTCCGGCGGCTCATTCGTCTACGTCCCCGAGAACACCACTGTCGACATGCCGATTCAGGCGTACTTCCGGATGAACAGCGAGGGGATGGGCCAGTTCGAGCACACGCTCATCATCGCTGAGGAAGGCGCCGAAGTCCACTACATCGAGGGCTGTTCCGCCCCGAAGTACTCGAAGTTCAATCTCCACTGTGGCGGCGTCGAGGTGTTCGTCGACGAGGACGCACACGTTCAGTACTCGACCGTACAGAACTGGTCGAAGAACACCTACAACCTGAACACCAAGCGTGCCATCGCCGAGAAAGGCGGGCGCATGGAGTGGATCTCCGGGTCGATGGGGTCGAAGGCGACGATGCTGTACCCGTCGACGATCCTGAAAGGCCGGGGTGCCTCCGACAACCACATCACCATCGCGATGGCCGGCGAGGGCCAAGACATCGACACCGGCGCGAAGGTGTACCACAACGCGCCGGAAACCAAGTCCACCGTCGAGTCGAAGTCGATCGCGAAAGACGGCGGTCGCACGAACTACCGCGGTCTCGTCCACATCGCCGACGGCGCCGAGAACTCTTCGACCGCCGTCGAGTGCGACGCGCTGATGTTCGACAACGAGTCGACGTCGGACACGATGCCGTACATGGAGATCAGCGAGTCGAAGGTCGACGTCGCCCACGAGGCGACCGTCGGCAAGATCGGCGACGAGGACATCTTCTACCTCCAGTCGCGCGGTCTCGACGACGACGACGCCAAACAGATGATCGTCTCGGGCTTTATCGAGCCGATCACAGACGAGCTGCCCATCGAGTATGCGGTCGAACTGAATCGACTCGTCGAACTCGAGATGGAGGGCTCGCTCGGGTGATTTGATGCCAGAGTGTGCACACTGCGGGGGACACGTCTCACAGCGATTCGTGACCGTGTTCGGCTTAGACGGCGGTGACGTAGTGGCCTGCCCAGCGTGTTCCAGTCAAGCGAACATCGCGGAGACGGTCTTAGACCGTCGCTAACAGCGAACGATGGAACACTGCTTCGCGTGCGACACCGACTATGGGTACCTCGGGACGACGCCGCACGAAGGGTCCTGTCCAGCCTGCGGCTCGTCGACCGTCACGCCAGCAGGCGAGCTTAGCGTTGTCGACACGACAACGTGGGAGAGTGCTACCGGTCTCTCGACGATCCACGTGACGGCGACTGATAGACGAGCGCGTCGCTTCGAGTTTGTCGTTGCGGCACGTCGCGGGCGAGGGGAACTCGTCTGTCTCGCGATCGACGGGACAGAGGTACCTACCGATACGGTGTGGTCGGTTCCGTCCGCCGTCGCTACGACCGTTACCGCGCACGGAATTAGACTCAGCGACTCGACGCCGTCTCAGACCTCATGATGAGCAGTACAGGATATACACGCGGTCAGTTGCGTCCGTGCCGCCCCAGTAACGAGTGGTAATGCTACATGATAAACGAGCGCACTAACAGAAAGCGACCGAACATCGTTTCTCACAAAAACGGTACTGACGAGTCCTCATCAAGCGAAGCCAGGAACAGACGGTCTGTCACCGACTCCGTTTCGGAGGAGAACACGGACAGACAGTCTCAAAATCGAACCAGGTGTCCGGAATGTCGCGGGCGGCTTCGTCGAGCCGATGATGACGTGGACGCGGTCTGTGAAGACTGTGGGCTCGTTGTTCCCGATACGGCCCTTAATACAAGTGTCACATTGTACACGCCGAACGGAACCGATGATGAGGAATCTCGCGTTGGGCCATCGAGTACGAACCTCTTGCACGACAAAGGATTGTCGACGACGATTGGGTGGCAAGACGCCGACGCGAAGGGGAACGCGCTATCGGGGGAACGGCGACAACAGGTACGTCGCCTTCGGAAGTGGAATGAGCGCTTCCGACGCCGCACCTCGTCGGATACGAACCTCATGCATGCGCTCGGTGAAATCAATCGTATGGCTTCCGCGCTCGGCGTTCCCAACAGCACCCGAGAGACGGCAGGCGTCGTCTACCGACGAGCACTCGATGACGGATTGCTTCCGGGTCGAGCCGTTGAAAGCGTCGCCACTGCGGCGTTGTACGCGGCGAGTCGCATGGATGGTATCCCGCGCTCTATCGACGAGGTCTCGACAGTGAGCCGCGTCGAACAAATCCGCATTGAGCGGGCATATCGACACGTGTCACGTGAACTCGGGTTGGAGATCGCTCCGACGGATCCCCGCTCGTTCATCGGACGGATCGCGTCTGACGTGGAGTGTACGGACGCGACAGAGCGAGAGGCACGACAACTCGCCGAAACGGCGATTGAAAACGGCGTTCACAGCGGGAAACATCCGATGGGCATCGCCGCAGGGGCACTGTATGCGGCCGCGAAACGCTGCGGTGAATCTCTCCGGCAGGCCGACGTTGCCCGTGTAGCAGACCTAAGCGAGATGACGATACGAAACCGATACCCGGAGGTCTTGGCCGCAGCGGACGCTGAGAACGTACAACCACAGCGTGATTGACTGATCACGTTGTTAAATATAGAGAGCAAATCTCACAACTATGGGGTACTCATTTCAGCGGGCACGTCAGTGCGAGCGGGGATGGTAGTTCATAGCGAATAGGTTATTAAAACGGAAACGATAAACGGTATCATAACACATGACCTTTTCATTTGACACGAGCTACAAAGATTTGGACTCCAGACTCTATTCAACAGCGAAGCCCAAAGACGTTGATAATCCAGAGGTTCTAGTCGTTAATGAGAATTTGTGTAACGATCTCGGATTAAATAGAGAGGAATTAACTAGTCAAATTCTTTCAGGACAAGATCTTCTAGAAGAACCGATTGCCCAAGCATATGCAGGACATCAATTTGGAACGTATACTGTACTTGGGGATGGAAGGGCGATGATCTTAGGCGAACATATACACAATAATAGTAGATATGATATTCAATTAAAAGGCTCTGGTAGAACTACTTATTCAGGAAGAGGTGATGGAAACGCAACTGTTAGCTCCATGCTCAGAGAGTATATCTACTCATATGCAATGCAAAACCTTGGAATAAAAACATCTAGAAGCCTTGCAGTAATTCAAACCGAAGAATCAGTTCGAAGACGTAGAGTAGAACCTGGTGCTATCCTCGTAAGAGTGATGAAAAGCCACATTAGATACGGTACATTCCAATATGTTGCTGACAAGGCAACCGATGAAATAAAACGATTTACTGATTACGTAATTGACAGGCACTATCCGTATCTGAATAATACAGATAAGAAGTACGTAAACTTCTTTGATGAAGTTATGACATCTTCTATAGAGATGGTTATTGACTGGATGCGTGTGGGGTTCATACATGGAGTAATGAATACAGACAACATGAGTATAGATGGAGAGACGTTCGATTACGGACCATGTGCATTCATGAATTACTATGACGAAGACACTGTCTTCAGCTCTGTAGATAGAACAGGTAGATATTCTTTCGGGAGCCAAAAAAATATCTTGAAGTGGAATATCAACCGTTTTGCAGAATCTCTAAGACCGCTCTTTGAGGGATCATCTCGTGTTTTTGATGAACTAGAAGCCAAGCTGGACAATTTCGAGGAAATATTCGATACTAAACACTACAATATGATGAAGAAAAAACTCGGAATCAACTCAGACGGAGAGGAGAAAATAGTAAATCAGTTTTTAGACTGGCTTCGTAAGTCTAGAGCAGATTACACGAATACGTTCATAGAATTAGAAAGTCCTGGTTCCTTTGATGACGCAGTTTATTCGTCGGAAGGTTTCAAAGATATTCGAAGAGAATTATCTGGTATCGGACTAGATGAGAGAATGATGAAGCAGATGAACCCCCGGTATATTCCCCGCAACTACCTGGTAGAAGAAGCACTAAATGAATATCTAGAAAAGGAGGATATGTCCAAATTTAATAACTTACTGGCTGTGTTAAAAAATCCTTACGAGCCGAACGTGACAAATTCACAATTTCAACAACCACCCCCAGAAGAATTCGATACAGAGTACACGACATACTGTAATACTTAAAAAATTTTAGTATCTTACCAGCAGGAGACAGAACTGAAATCAGCGATACAATCCACAGACGATATCATTATTCAACGGACCAAGGCTTACTGACCAGCCGAACAATCTTATCCATAAGAGTGCTTAGTATCACTATGAACAACAAGTTTGTCCGAGAGTTGCTCGCAGATCACTCACAGAATCCCCGGAATTACGGTGAGCTTCCCTCGCCCGATGTTGAGGCAGTAATGACGAACCCACAGTGTGTCGGCCCAACCCACCCTGAAGGAGACCGAGTCAGGCTTCAAGTAGTTCTCAGTGATGATGGTACTACGGTCGAAACAGTACGTTTCACCGGTGACGGATGTACATTGTCACAGGCCGGTGCCTCGCTACTGTCTGAGCAGATGATTGGTGCCTCCGTCTCCGAGGTCGTTGAGTGGGACTCCGAATATATTGAACAACATGTTGGTATGGACTTGACACCGTCTCGACTCCAGTGTGCGGAATTGATTTTAACTGCCTTTCGGCAGGCTATCGAGGACGGACCCACCAATTGCTCTATTTGATCGACTTCGGTGTGGTAGCGCTTTAGTTGTGGCCTGCGATATCCCTAGTATAGACTGAGAGTATCATAGAATGGTTGCCATGGGTAGCATGAGAGTACATTTGTCTAGTTAAATTCGAAAGATAGTGTAGTCACGACCGAATCAGTTATTGACGACGGACACTTATTTATCGTATCACCTTTACGATGGCTAACAATACACACCTACTCGTTACTAGTGTGTTGAATAGCGGTGGTTTGCTGGACAAGTCGAATCTGAGTCCGGTCGTGACTGGGTGAACCGCATTATCTCAGAACCAGTGATGCTCAATCCTCGTTCAGACGGCGCCATTCACCTATGGAAACGCTGCTAGCTGGGCAAAACACGTCTAGCGACAAAATGATTACGCCGTCCGGGGATCTGCTGCTTTCACAACCGGTAGGCGGTCGGAACGTGTCTGCGGTGCGGTCGCTGTCTGGCGATAGCTGGCGCTCACGGAGGGCCTCGACCGGCCACTGAGGGCCGCCGACTCGGCGGCCCTCAGGTCCCTCGTCTACGCGGTCACACCAGGTGGATCGTACACTTCTCCCCGATCAAGCATGTGGTAGATCGATACCAGCATCTTCCGAGCTGCTGCCACGATCGCTTTTTGTGAGTTCTTCCGGCTTGCTAACCGGTCGTAGAACTGGCTCAGATACTCGTCGTTACTGGTATGAACTGCGGTGTTTGCTGCTTGGACGAGCAGCCATCGCACACGACCTGATCCACGTTTTGATATGCTCCCTTCGATCCGCGAGTCGCCTGACTCGCGGATCACAGGGTTCAATCCGACGTAACTGACGACCTCCTTGTCACCGTCAAACCGGTCGATCCCGCCTAACTCTGCGTAGATCGTCAGCGCGGTGTAGTAACTCACACCGGGAATCGTCATCAGCAGCTGGGTCTTCTTCAGGGACCCAGCGCGCTCTTCGATCGTCTCATCGAGCTTCTGAATCTCTTCAGTGAGCGACTCGATCAGGTCGAGATACGACTCAAGTAACGTGTCCCATGGTACCGGGAGCGAGAGTTCCCGCAGGGACTCTCGCCCCTTCACGTTCAGTGGTTTCACGTCCTCAGTAATGCCGTGATCGGAGAGGAGTCCATGGATCTTGTTGGCGTACTTGGTACGGTTTTCGACCAAGGTCTGTCGCCCGCGCACGAGTGCGCGGGCTTCCCTGACCTCCTCGGTTGGGACATAGCTTTCAGGTACCGAATTTAAGCGGAGCATCCGCGCGAGTTCTTTCGCATCCACGCGGTCGGTTTTCTTGTCGGTGTCTGCGATCTGGTTGATCTTTTTGGGATGAGCAACGGTCACATCCAAGTGCTCGGACAGCGTATCATGGATGTGGTAGTAGTTGGAGGTCGCCTCAAGCACGGCTTGTGCGCCGGCGTACCGCTGGGCGAGCTCGTCGAGGTTCGCGTTTTCGACGCGAACCTCTTCGACGATTTTCCCAGCCTCATCCATCACTGCCACCTGTGCGTACCGTTTGTGGACGTCGATTCCGAGGTACATAGCTTGTTCACCCGGGACGCCAGTGCGTGAAGTAGAGATTCACCTATTCGGGCTTTCCCGGATGCCGCGGGGCGCGGCATCCGGGCTGTAGCGCCCATGACTCGACTTCTTTCGCACACGGACCAGTCAACAGAACGTGCTCTGTGGCACGGAATAGCGGTCGGTCTCTTGCGCCCCATGTCTTAGTTCACGCGCTCATGGCGTAGCAGCGTTTCCATCGAGTCAACAGAGCACTTGTTACAGTGTTTAGCCACGATACTACCCTCCAATGAGGCTTCAACAGCTCTTCAAGAGTCAATCAGAGCTTGATCTGACTGACGGGCCGATTCCACGCGCTCTATTTTTTCTCTCGTTTCCGATCGTCATCACCAACCTGCTCCAAGTTGGATACAACCTCGCCGATACCTTCTGGTTGGGACGTTACAGCACTGAGGCGCTCGCCGCGATCAGCCTCGGGTTCCCGCTCGTCTATTTATTCATCTCACTCGGGCTTGGATTGACCGTCGCTGGCAGCGTTCTCGTCGCTCAACACACCGGCGCCGAACAGCCCGCGAAGGCTGAGTATGCTGCTTCTCAAGCCGTCATCTTCACTCTGTTAGCCGGAATCATACTCGGAGCGCTCGGCTACAGTTTCGTCGCCGAACTGCTCGGCGTGTTCGATGCCGAGCCGGTCGTTTTGGGACTGGCGACCGAGTACATGGAAGTTATTAGCCTCGGACTGCCGTTCCTGTTCGGCTTCACGATTTTCATCGCACTGATGCGAGGCGCCGGAGACACTGTTACACCGATGCTAGTCATGCTCGGGACGGTCATACTCAACGTCGCACTCGATCCACTACTCATCTTCGGAGTCGGACCGCTCCCTGAACTCGGCGTTGAGGGCGCTGCCGTCGCGACCGTCTTCGCGAGGGGGTCTGCGATGGTCGTCGGGATCTGGCTCATGCTTCGGGGAGCGCATGGTATCCAGATTCACCTCCGGCAGATGGTCCCAGACCTGAGCTACAGCCGAAAACTGCTCCGGATCGGTGTACCGGCGTCGATCGAAAACACTGGCCGCGCCATCTCAATCAATGCGGTCTTAGTGATCGTCACACTGTTTTCGACATCAGTCGTTGCCGCCTTCGGTGTCGGCATTCGGGTCTTCTCGATGATCTTCATGCCCGCGATCGCCATCGACCGCGGCGTCGAAGCGATGACCGGCCAGAATATCGGCGCGGGACGACACGACCGGGTGGTCGCGACCAATCGCTTCGCCGCGAAGGTGTCGTTTCTGCTCTTTTCGGCCGTCGGCCTCGCAACCTTTGTGTTCGCTCCCGAGATCATCGGGATCTTCGACAACTCGCCGGCTGTCGTCGCCGAGGGCGCCTCGTTCCTGCGGTGGATCGCACTCACATTCGGGTTTGTGGGCGTCATCAGAGCCTACAGCGGCGGTTTCCGTGGTGCCGGCAAAACACTCACCGCTGCCACTATCGCCGTCGTGTTGTTCGGGTTCATCCGACTCCCGATCGCTTACGTGGCGTCGCAAGGACTGGTCCCAATTGACGGCTGGTTCTTTGTGACACCGTCGCCGACAGGCATCTGGTTCGCCTTCGCGGTCTCAAGTGTAATCGCTGCTGTCGTCGCGGCGGGCTGGTTCGAGAGTGGCGGCTGGCGTGGTGGTGATCTGACCGACGAAGCGATGGAGGCATCAAATACGAGTGCTGCCGATGAAGACTCATCAGTCGATGGTGGGGCTGGCGAGGAGAGTGACGTGATCTCTGGAACTGATTGACGATGCTGCTGAAATTCTATTCTCCAGAGATGTCCTCGCCTGAAGCAACTATGGGGGAACCTCGCCACCTTGATTTTCAGTTCAGATCAATGCTCCCAGATCAGTCATTCAACTCTCCTCAACTATCTTTACCGCCACTTCGTTTCGTCGCATAAACGGTGGTGTCCACGGGTCGTTATACCGGAGAAGATAGGGATCACTCTCCGGTTCGATGTCTTCACGCTCAAGCGTGGACAGAAGCTTCTGTGTCCGTCGTGTGACTCGCCACTCCGGAGCATACCAAGAAAACTGATCCACAGCGACCGTTTTTTCTGGTTCAGTAATGAGTGTGACGTCTGGTTCCGTCGGTTCTGGTGCCGTTTCAGGAGTATATTCGGAGGGCAGATAGAACGCCATCCGGACCGTCTCAGCTTCAGTCTCGGTCGCCTCTGACCGAACAGGAGCGGTCATTGGTATTGAGTCCCCAGATTGGGTTTCGACAGGGGCCGTCATAGAGATAGACTCGTTGCTTTGGTTGGTTCCGGAAATGTATCTGAAAAGACGTTGAAATGCAATCCGCTGAGTTGGTGCCGTCGTTTCAGCAAGAATTGTCTGCGGATAGCGACGAATCTCAGTGCCGTTTACCGTCCGTAGTTGTTCATACGGGACCGATTTTGCTTTCTTGGTTGAGTAGAATCCCCATCCAACCCAGCCAGCAAGTACCACACTTCCACCAACAAGTATCATTTTTGTGAGCGATCTCATACGTCACCGTTAGCGTCCATAGTAATTAATCGCTCTGTGGTTTCCTAGATTCAACAGCGACGACTTCGTTATCTCGGTAAAAAAAGAGGGATCGATATGACATCCAAGATCTGTCTCATTACCCATGCCCCATCGGGGGAGACAAGTTCGCTGAGTGGGCGATGCTCACTTTGCATACACTTCGCATCGAACTGGGCAAATTCTATCGTGTCGCGGTAGATTTACTCTCTAAAATGCCCGACATTCTTGAAAAATTGGCCTCACGCGGCTTACTTATTATGTGGTATTATACAACTCGTTCGAGCGAATTCCGGCGAAGCCGTAGCGTGCGTTTCTCGGTACGTTAGCGGAGAAACACACGGATTGCGGCCCCATTGATTCGACCGGTCTTGAGCGTGACCAGTCAAGTAGACACTACGTTAACCACACGAACTACCACATTGGAGCGCTGAACATAACTGTTCTTGCGGATGTCGAAGCGCTGTATGTCACCGATATCCACTCAATCTTCTCAAAGAAACACGACGTGAAGATCGGCCCACAGGCTGCCGGCAAAACGCCGGCGGACGGACTATCTACTCAAGATCGAAGCGATCGAGAGTCATGACTTTGCTCCAAGCGTCGACGAAGTCGTTAACGAACTTCGCTTCGGCGTCATCGGCCGCGTAGACATCGCCGATGGCGCGCAGTCGAGAGTTTGACCCGAAGGCGAGGTCGAAGCGGGTGCCGCGCCACTCGACCTCGCCGGTCTCGCGGTTGCAGGCGACGTAGACGTCGTCGTCCCCGTCGGACCGCTCCCACTCGATATCCATCGTGAGGAGGTTCACAAAGAAGTCGTTCGTGAGTGTGCCCGGCTCATCGGTGAACACGCCAAGATCGGAGTCACCATGGGTTGCGCCGAGCGCGCGCAGGCCGCCGACCAGTGCCGTCATTTCCGTGGCGGTCAGGTCGAGCAGATCGGCCTTGTCGACGAGCAGTTCCTCAACGGCGTCGGCGTCCGCCGTCTTAGTCTCGTCACCGATGTAGTTCCGGAAGCCATCTGCCTTCGGCTTCAGCGCCTCGAAGGACTCGGCGTCGGTCTGCTCGGCAGTGGCGTCGACGCGCCCCGGCTCGAACGGTATCTCGACATCGTGGCCGGCGTCGGACGCCGCCCGCTCGACGGCCGCGTAGCCGCCAAGCACGACGAGGTCGGCCAGTGACACGCGGACACCGTCGTCGGACCGCGAGGCGTTAAACTCCTCTTGGACGCCCTCAAGAGTGCGGAGGACGGACATCAGCTCCGCGGGCTCGTTGACTTCCCAGCTCTTCTGGGGCTCCAAGCGGACACGCGCGCCGTTCGCGCCGCCGCGCTTGTCGCTGTCGCGATACGTCGACGCGGACGCCCACGCCGTCTTCACAAGCTGTGGGACGGAGAGGTCCGTCGCGAGGATGTCCTCCTTGAGTTCGGCGGCATCCACGTCGTCAATAGTCTCGTAGTCGGCGTCTGGCAGCGGGTCCTGCCAGAGCATCTCATCGTCGGGGACCTCAGGCCCGAGGAACCGCTCCGGTGGCCCCATGTCTCGATGCGTGAGCTTGTACCAGGCCTTCGCAAAATTAATGCCGAACTCCATCGGGTTATCCTGGAAGCGCTCGATGACCTCACGGTAGTCGGGGTCACGCTTAAGCGCGATATCTGTCGTAAGCATCATCGGCGTCACGGTATCCTCGCCCTCAACGTCGGGCGCGGCGTCCTCAAGATCCTCATCGACAGGCGTCCACTGCCAGGCGCCGCCGGGGCCCTTCTGGGCCGCCCACTCGTACTCCAAGAGGTTGTCAAGGTAGCCCGAGTCCCAGGATGTCGGTGCTTGGGTCCACGGCCCTTCGATGCCGCTCGTGATGGTATCTTTGCCCTTACCGGAGCCATGGTCGCTCTCCCAGCCGAGGCCCTGTGCCTCGATAGGGGCTGCCTCGGGCTCCGGGCCAACGTGCTCCTCTGGGTCGTCGGCACCGTGGACCTTCCCGAACGTGTGGCCGCCCGCGATGAGCGCGGCAGTCTCCTCGTCGTTCATCGCCATCCGGCTGAACGACTCCCGAATGTTTTTCGCGGACAGTTCGGGGTCGGGGTTGCCGTCCGGTCCCTCCGGGTTCACGTAGATGAGACCCATAACGGTCGCGCCGAGGTCACCCTCGATTTCGCCGGGTTCGACGACACGCTCAGAGGCCTCCATTTCTTTTTCGGGCCCCCAGTCGACAGCTTGGTCGGCTTTGAACGTGTCCTCGCGGCCGCCCGCGAAGCCGAACGTTTTCGCGCCCATCGACTCGATGGCGACGTTGCCCGCGAGCACGATGAGGTCGGCCCACGAAAGCTTGCGGCCGTACTTCTGCTTAACCGGTTCGAGCAGCCGCCGAGCCTTGTCGAGATTCGCGTTGTCCGGCCAGCTGTTCAGCGGCGGGAGGCGCTGTGCGCCCTCGGCGGCACCGCCCCGGCCGTCAGTTGTCCGGTACGTGCCGGCGCTGTGCCACGCCATTCGGATAAAAAACGGCCCGTAGTGGCCGTAGTCCGCAGGCCACCAGTCCTGGGACGTGGTCATCACGTCCTCAATATCCGTTTTTACCTCGTCGAGGTCGAGCTCTTGGAAGGCCTCTCCGTAGTCGAAGTCTCCGCCATGCGGCCCGAGACCCCGGGCGTTCTCGTCGAGGATATCGACATTCAGCGAGTCCGGCCACCACTCTTGATTGGACTTACTCATCACTATAGATATTATCGCTAATTCATATAATGTTGTTCAATTCAGAAAAGAAGATTCGTGTCAGTCGAACTATTCTGTCCGCTATGTGTACACATGAGAATGCGTCGGTTCGGTCCGCACTCTCCCGTGGGTCGCATCAGCCCGTCCGCAGTGCGGCCGAGCAGTTCATTGTGGACGGTACGCACGTCCTCGGGCGTGTACTCTAGGTCCGGGAACAGCTCCTTCCGGACGACATCGGTACAGAGCAACTCGGCGTTCAGCGCGCTGACGGCGTACTCGGTGATAGTGTTCTTACCGACGCCCGGCAGCCCGCAGACGACGAGCCGCGGGTCTATGCTCTTTTATGCCCCAGACTCCGAGAGAGACTCCCCTATCACGGTGATCGAATAAGTATCTCCCATCAGCTCGACGAGGTGAGGACACGATTCACGCGGCTGTGTTGAATCGCTGTAAGGCGTAGATATTCACTGTTTGACGAAGTGCTCGATTTTACAGACTAGACACACCAAGACGATTTCGCGGAACTCACGGAACCACAACCGCGTTCGAATGGCGAAGCCAAGCGAGCGTTTTACAGCCAATTTCACGGTTTCGGTCACGGCCTTAGATCGTTTCAGCGATCCGCTCGGCCGTCAGCCCGCCGCTTATCAGGCACATCGGGACGCCGATGCCGGGTGTCGTCGTCGCGCCAGTGAAATAGAGCCCATCGACTTCCGAGGACATATTCGGCGGCCGGAGAAGCGACGTCTGTCGCAGCGTGTGTGCCAGCCCGAGGGCGGTCCCCTGGTAGCTATTGTACCGGTCCGCAAAGTCGTCAACACAGAATGTCTCTTCGAACACGATCCGGTCGTGGAGGTCGGTCCCGGTGTTCTCCGCGATGTCGTCGATCACGAGATCCCGGTACTGTTCGCGGAGTTCGGGGGTGTCTTCCAAGCCGGCTGCGATGGGTACCAGCGCGAACAGGTTGCTGTGGCCCTCCGGCGCGACGGTATCGTCCGTCTTCGAGGGTACACAGAGGTAGTACGCAGGGTCGTCGGGCCAGGCCGGGTCGTCGAAGATCTGCTCGAAGTGCTCGTCCCACTCCGTCGGGAGAACGAGCGTATGGTGTTCGAGGTTCGGCACGTCGCCCTCGACACCGAGATACAGCAGGAACGCCGACGGCGCGAACGTGCGCGACTCCCAGTAGTCAGCAGAATACTGGCGCTTCCGCTCCGGGAGCAGCTCCTGTTCGGTGTGGGCATAGTCGGCGTTCGAGACGACGATGTCAGCGAGATAGCGGGTTGCTCCATCGCCGCCGTCGCCAACGGCAGTTCGCGCTGTCTGCTCAACATCAGCGACGCCCCCGCTACCGCCAGCAACGTCGACCGCGAACGCGCCGCGACGGCCCTCAATTCCTGTCACCTCGGCGCCGGTGACGTACTCGACGCCGAGTTCTGCGCCGAGTTCGACGATCCCGTCGACGACGGCGCCGACCCCGCCATCGGGGTAGTAGACCCCCATGTTGAAATCGACGTGGCTCATCAGGTTGTACAGCGCCGGGGTGTTCGTCGGCGACCCGCCGAGGAAGACAAGGGTGTACTGCATCAACTGTTGAAGCTTCGGGTCGTCGAAGTAGCCCTCAACGTGGCCCTGCATCTTGCCGAGCAGCGAGAGCCCCCACGAGTATCGGAGCACGTCCGTGTCAACGTAGTCGCGCAACCTCGGGCGGTCCTCGTACACAAAGTGTTCCATCCCGATCTCGTAGGTCCGCCTCGATTCCTTGAGATACGCATCGAGCGCGTCACCGGCGCCCTCCTCGTACGACTCGAACACCTCGCGGTTGTGGTCCATGTCACGGAGCACGTCGACCTTGTCACCGTCCTTCCAGAACACCCGGTAGTGGGGGTCAAGATGGGTCAGTGAGTAGTAGTCTTCAGGTGACCGGTCAAAGTGACCGAAGAACCGCTCGAACACGTCCGGCATGAGGTACCAGGACGGACCCATGTCGAACTCGAACCCGTCTTGTTCGAGGCGGCTCGCGCGTCCACCAAGTTGTTCGTTCTTTTCGAGTACCGTCACGTCTGCGCCGGCGTCAGCAAGGTAACAGGCAGTCGAAAGACCGCCGAAACCGCCGCCGATGACGACGACGGATTCGCCGGCCACGGTGTCGATGTCAGGGACTACGTCCATACTAAAATATGGGCTGGGAGCGGTATAAACGCTATCCGGAATGTACCACGGGGTTAAATTAAGAACGCTCATTCGAAGCAAGTTGTTGGTCGCAGTGCCGAAACTCGCTTTGGGGTAACAGAATCTCTCGTCTAGTCGGTGAAATCACAATCTGAACCCCGTTGTGTTTGTTCCTCAGTAGTTCGGAAGTCGCAAGATTACTCTCTATCAACAATCTCTGCCACAAGAGCGTAGCAGATCAATTTTCGCGGAACTTCGTAATAAACACGATATAGATGACGTGATCTTTCTCGTTGATAATGCGGCTCCGCCTTGGGGAGGTTGTGAAAAATATTCCTTGATTTTAAATACGAAAGATATAGAAATCAGAACAGCGTCAAACGCTTCTTTCGTGAAGTAAAACGTAGAGCCACCCGTTTCTCACACTGTTTCAACAACGCCGAAGCAGAAACAGCAAACAAGTGGCCCAGATCGTTCGCATTCGCATGGAATCAGCTTATCTGAACACTAACTGAGCAGCGCCGAGCAGGATTTAATTCGGCAACTACCGTTTAGAGCGGGAAAAATGTCAACGGCCTAGCGGCGTCTCCGGCAATGCCAGAACCGTAACAATTGCCGGGGGAACGTGGAGCGACATGAGCCCGATGGCCTCGCTCAGTGTCACGCTATCGGTGAACAACGCGAGTCCGAGGTCAGGAATGAACGAGAGTACCAACACGATAGCGGCAATCCGGACGAATATCCGGTCTGGGGCTGTCGACCGCTGTGTCAGCACTCTGTACACCACAGTTGCGCCGACCATCCCAAGCAGAGTCCACACCACGATAGGCGGATACTGGAAGAACTCCGTCGACGCGACAAGATTCTGTGTTAATGCGACCCAACCGAGGACGAGATTCACAATCAGTGCGATTGCTAATGCCACTACACCGCGTGCTATAAGCGTCTGTGTGTCGATAGGACGGTAGTTTTCTATACTCATTGCGGACTGGAGTTACCCGAGCAAGAGTCGACCCCGAATAGCGAGTAAGCGGGGCAGGTGGCTATCGACGCCGTGGAGAGCATCATTATCGCAATGATTCCCAGCACTGGCGAGAGCACTGTTGGAAGTGAGACTGTCCCGGTGAGAATCGCGACTGAAACTCCTCCAGCAACAGCACCGACGACGGTTCTGAGAGTTCGGTCTACTGCGCCGACGTTCGAGTTCACACTAACAGTGTGGACGCGACACGTATAAAACTAGTGTTGAGTAATAAGCACACATCTATAATCGTTCTTTTGCTTGAAACGCGCTAAAACACGATTCAAATTCGTTTTGTGATTCGTGGTAAGTTTTCTATTCCACAATATTAAAACCAATCAAGCACATAACGTGAGTGTGGATCACAGCGAAAAGAGACGCACGTTCGGCACAGAGTTCGGACCCCCGCAGGGAGTGGTGACCGCGCTCTTCGCGCAGACGAATTCCGACTGGTTTCATCCGGCGGTGGATGTGTGACTCGCGGTCTGTTGTCGAGAGTGAACGTGCTTTCAACGAGGAGTATCGCTTCGTTGCTGATCCTGTTGACGTTACTAGCCTCTGTGGGAGTGGTCACGGCGGTGCCGGACGCGCGGATCACCGTCGGGGAGATCGACGCGTCCCCGAGCGATCCAGCCGTTGACGAGCGGACGGCGCTGAACGTCACCGTCTCAAACTCCGGCGGTAGCGCTGCGGCGGCGAACATCACTGAGGTCCGCGTCCGCGACGCCGACGGCGACGTGCTCGACAGCACCACCGGCGTCGGCGCGCTTTCGGCGGGCGACTCCCTCGACGCGACCCTGTGGACGACCTTTGAGGAGCCGGGCGAGAAGCGACTCACCGTCGAGGCCGTCGCGAACCAGTCGACGAACGGCGAGTTCGTGACCGTCAGCCGCGACACGATCATCGAGGTCCAGCCGGTCGAGGTCGCGCTCGACCTCCGGACCCGTGCGCTCGACCCCGAGGACCTCCAGACCGACAACGGGAACGACAACGCGGCCGCCGACCTCGGCATCGGCGGCATCCAGGGCATCCTCGGCGGCGGTGGCGGCGGACTCGACGCGAACGACGGGGACCAGAGCGACGAATCGCCGCCGATCGCCGACTCGCCCGTCGAGGTGACCGTGGTCAACACCGGCACGACGACGGCCGACCGCGTCAGCCTCCGGGCCGTCGGAACCCCGGTCGAAGGCGACGACGCTGGCGACGGGACCGTCGACGTCGGCCCGTTCGTCGTCGAGGACGTCGCTCCCGGCGAGGAGCGCCGGGTAATCGTCGACCTCGGGGCGTTCGACCGCCGCTCTGCGGTGACAGTCACCGGGGCGTTCCGCGCCGACACGGACGTGCGCAACGACCGCGGGGCGGACCGCACCGCGGAGTCGACGGTGACGTATCCGGTCCGCGAGGCGACGCCGGCCGTGACCGACGCGACGGTCCGCGAGGGCGCTGATGGCGCGGTCGTCGTCGACGCCAACCTCGGCAACGTCGGAGACGGAGAGATGACGGGTGCGGTGGTCTCCGTCGGCGACGCCCCCGGCGTCGAACCGACCCCCGCCGGCGGCGAGTACTTCCTCGGGTCGCTCTCCGGGAGCGACTTCGTCGGCTTCGAACTCGAGACGACGACGAACGCCTCCGTCGCCGAGGAGATCCCAATCCGCGTCGCCTACACCGAGCGCGGCGTCCGGTACACGGAGACGCTAACTGTGGCGGCCCCCGAACCGGACGACGAGAGCGACGGCGGCGG
>NZ_CBVY010000001.1:28517-91902 GCF_000513435.1 Halorubrum sp. AJ67
GCGCGACGACTACGGCGTCGCCCTCCGCGGTGTCGTGAAACGATACCCGAGCGGCGGCGGGGATCCGGTCGTCGCGCTCGACGACGTCGACTTCGCGGCCCGGCCCGGCGAGTTCGTCGCGGTGGTCGGGCCGAGCGGCTCCGGGAAGTCGACGCTGCTGAACGTGTTGGGGCTGCTCGACGACCCGACCGGCGGTCGGCGGTTGCTTGACGGAACCGACGTGACCGAACTCACGGTGGGCGAACGCACCGCGGCCCGGAAGGAGTCGATCGGGTTCGTCTTCCAGGACTTCCACCTCCTCCCGACGCTGACGTCGGTCGAGAACGTTGCGCTCCCGACCGCGTTCAATCCGGGCGACGAGAGCGACCGCGCCGCTGACCTCCTCTCGCGGTTCGGGCTCGGCGACCGACTCGATCACGAGCCGACGGAACTGTCCGGCGGGCAGAAACAGCGGGTCGCTATCGCCGGGTCGCTCATCAACGAGCCGGCGGTGCTGCTCGCGGACGAGCCGACCGGGAACCTTGACACGGAGACCGGCGAATCGATCCTCGCGGAGTTCGAGCGCGTGAAAGAGGAGGGCGTCGCCGTCATCGCCGTCACGCACGACCCGCTCGTCGAGGAGTACGCGGACCGGGTCGTTGAGCTCAGGGACGGGATACTGAGCGGCGGCATCGCGGACGAGACGGACCCGTCGGAGGGTTTCTCGTCGGACCGGAACCCAGGCGCCGCGCTCGCACCAGGGGAACGATGAGCGGCAGCAACACAGGAGAGATCAAAAGCGGGGGCGGAGCCACCGGCCGACTTCGCGGCTGGCGGCCGGCCGTTTCGATGGCCGGACGGAACCTCCGTCGAAATCGCGTGCGAACGGTCCTCGCGGTACTCGGCGTCTCTATCGGTGTGCTTGCGGTCGCGGCGCTGGGTATTTTCGGGAACGTGCTCGCGCTCGGTGCCGCCGACGCTATCGGCGATATTGGCACACAGGTGGTGGTCTCGCCAAACGCCGACGCGGGGGTAGAGTCACTTTCTGCGACCGACGTTGCGGGGATTCGGCGCGCCGTTGATGACCCGGCGGTCGGGGATCCGGCAGTCGTCCCGCTGTACTCCGATAACGGGATCGTTGAGGGTCCGAGCTCACAGACCTTTGCGACAATCTACGGGGTCGAGGAGCCGGGGCTCGCGTTTGAATCCGCCGAAGGGAGGCTCCCGGACCGCCACCGGCAGGGCGCGATCATCGGCGCAGGCGTTGCCGAGGATCTTGGTATTGGGGTGGGCGACACCGTGGGGATCGCAGGGTCACAGCAGCGCGTCGTTGCCGTGCTCGCCGAGACGCAGACATTCAGCCCGGTTGCGCCCGACGACGCCGTCTTCCTCCCGGAGTCAGCGTTCGCCGCTGACGGCTACGCGCAAGCCCTTGTCATCTCGGAGTCCGGTGAGACAGCACAGGCCGCCGCGGACGCGATCCGTGAGAACGTGAATGCCCGCGAGGAACGAGTCGACCTGTTTGAACTGGCGGCGATCGTCGACGAGATTAACGGCTTCTTCGACCTCCTGAGTACGTTCCTGCTCGGGCTCGGCGGCATCTCGCTCGTGGTCGCCGGCGTCTCGATCCTCAATGTCATGTTAATGAGTACGGTCGAGCGCAGACAAGAGATTGGTGTGATGCGCGCGGTGGGGGTGACCCGCCGAGACGTATTACGCGTGTTGTTAGCAGAGGCTGGCCTGATCGGTGCCGCGGGCGCGGCAGCGGGGACCGCGCTGACTGTGGTGCTCGTCGCGGGGCTCGTAGCCGCGACGCCAGCGGTAGACACCAGTCTAGTTATCGATCCGACGAACGGCTACTATCTCCTACGCTCTTCTGTAGGAGATTGTTGATACTGCTGAGCTGTGGCTGTCGAGTCGAAGAGGACAAGGACACCGCGTCAGCGGTGTCCGACACGGATGATTCCGCTAGATGCGTTTGGGTCGGAATCGGTCGCAGCGGACCTGCTCCAACAGGTTCGCTGGCGTGACGGCGTTTCCTGTCCTCGCTGCCGTTCTGACCGAACGGTCAGAAACGGCAGCTACGGGCACTTTCAGCGGTATCTCTGTAAGGATTGCGACCGCACGTTCAACGATAAGACCGGCACGATCTTCGCTCATTCGAAGATCGCGCTCCGTAAATGGTTGTTCTCGATCTACGCGTTTTTGCGGTTTAACACGAGTATCAGGCAGTTACAGTGCGAAATCGAAGTTACCTACAAAACGATCCACAGGCGTGTCGAGCGCTTCGCCGAAGCGCTCGACGCGCCGTCACTCGATCTCCGTGGTCCGGTCGAAATTGACGAATTCTACGTCTCTGCCGGCCTGAAAGGCCGCGAGCGCGACCGCTGGTCGCGCTCTCGCGGCCTCTCTCGACGCGGGCGCGGGACGTATGAACAGGACAAACCACCTGTGTTCGTCCTCGTGGATCGCGGCACCGAGCAGCGGTACATCGTACCGGCAAAATCCGCAGACGAATCGACGATCCGGCTCCTGCTGGCGGACCGCCAGCAGGAGCCTCTCCCGGTCTATACCGACGGATTTTGCGCGTACGATCCGCTTGAGGAAGACGAGAAATTCGACCGCGAATACGTCGTTCACGGAGACGGAGAGTACGCCGATGACACGGTTCACGTGAACACGTGCGAGAGCCACGCGTCGCTGGCGCGACGGTGGCTCTCGCCGCATCGAGGCATCTCAAAAGATCGTCTCACACAGTACTTCAGAGCGTTCCAACTCAGACGAGAACTCTACCGCAAACCTGGACGAGAAGCGCTCAAACATGCCGTCAAAGCCACTCTCTGAAATCAACAATGTGCTACACAAGAGCGATCTCCTATTGGCGCTCGGATTCGGCGTTGGCGTAGGAATCGTCAGCGGAGCGTACCCTGCATGGAAGGCGGCAAACGAGCGCCCGGTAGAAGCGCTGCGAAGCTGAACCGGGATCGCGATAGAGGAGAGCGCACCCGGCGGGGCGATTCAGCCTGTCGTTCCGTTCGATAGAATCGAGACCCCGTCGACTACCCACTCACTAACGGCGACACTTCACTGAGCGTCGAGTCGTTTCTCTGCGACCAGCAACGCGGCGTTTTTTTGACGCGGGCCCCGCAACATCCGAACCTGATCGGGCTCTCGGTGGTTCTGGTTGAGTCCATTGAGAGACACGAACTCACGGTGAGAGTATTGACATCGTCGACGGAACCGTTGCTGGAGATCAAAGTGTTTGTTCCGGAATTCGACGTCTCGTCCGGAACGGAGGCTGGGTAAGAGACACGTCGGAGCCGACGGTCCGATCGGAACACGTCGACAAACGGTTTCTCTGACGGGTCTGTTCCCTGATTCAAGAACTAATTGGACGCCGTCGCTTACCATCTGCCAGCTTTGTAGAAATCTTCGTCTATCGATGGGTATCAGCAGCCTTACTGAATACAAACGAGGAGTTCAGCACCGTTGGTCTGTTCGATTCACGCACCTACTACTGAACCAGCCGGTAGGTCTGTAGCCCTCATCAACCGGCTTTTTCAGGCAAAAATATATCAGATTAATAGAATTTTACCAGACCCAAAGACAATTAAAACCCAACTCCAAGCGAAAACCTGCGACAACGTACGGGCTTAGACACGTTTACAAGTGAATCTCATTCATACGGCCGTCAGCCAGCCGCTTATGTCGGGACGTTGCGGGTACGACGTACCGCCAGTGTGCCGTGGTACAGGATCATTAGACAGACGAACAACGCAGATCCGATCAGGAGCACGAAACTGAGCTGATCGAGTATCGGCATCGAGAGCCACTCCGCGAGCTCGCCCAGCCCGACCGCCAAGCTGGCGACGAGCAGCATGATCCCGAAGTAGATAGTCACGTCATCCTCATCTACGTACGCAGTCGCACTCGACCCGATCCGTGCGCCGAGCGCGCTGCCGACGAGGAGCGCAGTGACGATCCCGAGATCTATCACGCCCGCACGCCCGTACGTGAATGCGCCGACGGCTCCAGACAGCAGGCCACCGAAGAGGCTCGTTCCGACCGCAGCTGCCAACGACGTGCCGATCACGTAATAGATCGCGGGCATCCGGACGAATCCCCCACCGACGCCCAGGAATCCGGAGACGAGCCCGACTCCACCTCCGACTCCGGAGATCGTCCATAGCGACGCCTTGCTCCCGTCCGCGAGAGTCATCATTGGCGGGATGTCGTATGATTTGATTTTTTGTGCGATCTCAGGCACCTCGTCGTCGGCGCCACCGTCGGTAGGCTCGTCAGCGGTAGTACCGGCGTCTTGGTCGTTGTCCAGCGCACTCCGCGTAAACAACACCCCAATCGCGGCTAGCAGGAGGACGTACGCGACACCGACGACAACGTTCGCGATCCCGAGAACCTCAAGCCCAAACACGAGCCGGCTCCCGAGTTCGATACCGGCAGCAATGCCGACGAACATCAGCGCGCCGAGCTTGTAATCTACTTGCCCGGCGTCATGATGTTTCATCGTCGCAATAACGGCCGTCCCGAAGACGAACGTCATTGAGCTACCGATCGCAACTGGAGCTGGGTAGCCGAGTATCAGCAGTGCAGGCGTGACGAGGAACGATCCCCCCATCCCGAAAAAGCCGAAGAACACGCCAACCATGAATCCGAACGCGACGAACAGAGCGAGGAGCTCTCCGCTGAGTCCCAACAGCTCGAAGCCGGGAACTATCTCGAACATCTACGTCTCCGCGAGACGGTCAAGGACGATCGCTCCAACGGCGTCCTCGACAGTGCCGTAGCCGACGTAGAGAAGAACCGCTTCGAGGAGGACTATCGCTATTACTGCGAGCGCTTGGAGTGACGGGGGGAACCGACGAGAATCTCTGTTCCCGTCATCTGATACCACCGTGGCCGTGTTCGCGGGTTCCGGCATGAAGCGCGCGATTGATGTCGACCATATAATTGGACGTAGCCGGTGTGTCGATATAACAGTTTTGGGTTAACTACACAATACTATATTCTTGTGGTGAACGAGGCACGATAGAGAGGTTAGCAATAAGTTATAAAAATATATGCCTGCTCCCTGTTAACCACTATCCCCGTCGTTGCTGTCGAATCTCTTTGAGTCCTCTCCGTATCGATAACAGAGTGGGCTACTTCTCGTGGTCAGAACGGTGAAAACTGGATAAAACGACCGCTAAACCGGGAGGTTATAGCGAAGTATATGTAAACAGACGGTCAGAATAAATGTGGAAGGGTTAGTGAGTGATCGCCCACCTCTTACCGTCAAACATACGGCACACGCAGATGAGTTGCGATACTGCTCTCAGTTCGGCGCCGTATTGGGTTCAGACGGGTCAGTATCGTTATACTTGTTCTCAAACTCCTGAATTAACTGTCCCATCTTCGCATACCAATCGTTCAGCATCCGCTGCATCTCGTCGGCGACTTGCTCTGGATCGGTCGGCTGGTACACGTGGTAGTAACCGCCTTGGTCATAATTGACCTGTTCTTTGCTGATCAGTCCGGACTGGAGGAGCCGCTGGACAGCGCGATACGCCGTGGATCGCTCGCGGTCGGTCGCTTCTCCAATCTCGTCTACTGTAAGTGGCTCCTCACTCTCAACGAGTACCTCGAAGCATATCCGGTCCAGCGGTTTGTGACCGTGGAAACACTCCAGTAACCCTTCACACTCCATGTCGCTTCGAAGTTGTTTGGACACTGAACCTGGCATGTTACTACTTAATAGTACGGGTGGCCGTTGTAAATTTCTTGTGTAGAATACACAATTCTACCCAAGCAAACGATGCGCGGTCTAATATCATGGTGACCGTTGCTGTGGAACTAAAAAGACATTCCCGCTCGCCTTGGCAACGATATCCTCTGAGACGTCCCCGATGAGAAGCCGCCGCAAGCGACTCCGCCCGCGCGAGCCGAGGAGAATCGTGCTCGGTTCGTGTTCACGCTCGGCTCGGAGGATCTCTTTGGTCGGGTCACCGCGTCGAATATCGGTCTTCGCGTCTAACTCCCACTCTCCGAGCCGCTCAACAAGCGGTTGCATACGTGACTCAACCTCGGCATGGTCACCGGTGTCGTCTTTCGGGGACCGAACGTGTACCAGCGTGACCTCTTCGGTCGCGTGACGGAGATACTCGAACGTATTGAAGGCGTGCTCCGCGTTCTCCGAGAAATCCGTCGCGAACAGCGTCCGCTTGAACAGATGCCGGCGTACCGTCCCCGGTGTGTCAGTACCACGCTCGATGCGGTCAACGAGCAGTGGGACTACCGCCGTTCGAGCGAGATTCCGCGCCGTGGATCCGATCACCCTGTTCTCGAGCGGACTCTCGCCTCGTGACCCAATAAGGATCAGGTCCGCACCGACTGTGCTGGCGATTCCGTTTATTCGACGGTGTGGCGTTCCTCGAACGACGTGCGTCTCAGCGCCGAAACCGGCGTCCTCTATCTGTGACTGATAGCGACCTAGCGCGCGCTTGCGCCGCTTTTCGAAGTTGATTCCGGGCATCCCCGAGTGAACACTCGAAGGAACGACCGTCACCAAGTGGATCTGCTTGACGCCGATCTGACTGAGACAGCGCAGCCCAGTCTCTGATTCGATCATCGTCTGGCTCGCCGTCGAGAGATCCGTCGCCAGCACTGCCGACTTCGCGGTCACCGATGACACCTCGTCGTGTCACGGCACCAGTTGATATTTTCCACTACCTACAATACCATCGCGGCGGATATAAATCCCAGCCCTGTCTCCGACAGATACGACAGCACCCCACTGATCGGTAAGAGGAATCCGTACAGTTTCATTCGCAGTGGCGAGGAACGGAGAACTGAGGGGTCCGAACATCTCAGTATTGAACTATATTAACAATACTTATACCTGAATAGATCGTACAACAGTGTATAATGAGCTGTGAAAAACGGCGTGTATTCGGTGCCGGCTTCGTGCTGTTACAAGGGGTCGTAACCGCGGTTTTCCCCCAACTAAGCGTCAAGCTGGCAAAGAAGATGATCGGGAAGAACTTCGATAACGCCTCTGATCTTGAAGCAAACCCGGCGTACGTCCGTCAGCTCCGGGCCGTCGGTGTTGGTATGGTCGCTGCTGGCGGTACGACCCTCCTCTTGGATAGCCCACAAGAGACGAAGTCCGACTCGCCCGAGGACGGTGCATCGGACGAGGGGTCCACCGAAAGCTCAACGTAATCACTCCGGCGAGACGACGGTGGATTCGGCGGTCTCCCCCCGACACGAATCTTTTGATCGGGTCGGTCATCCACTCCGCGTAGGAGTCCAATCCCGGTTCTCGTACCCGAACGTTTTCTCCGGAGGCGACGATTCCACTCGTGATCTCAGTGTCGCGCCTGAGAGTCACAGAACGGTTCGTCCGGGGCTGTCTCTCTCCGCCGAGTAGCGGGTACCGACTCCTGCCGCCGGGCGGTTGTGCTCATTCGGCTCCGTTAGACACCTCCAAATCAGACACAAATGGCGTATCATCTTCATCGCACCCGTTTTTGGGATTATTATGTCACGAACTGGCTGGCGAGCGTCACGACGGCGAAGAGGGCGGTTGGAGCGCGTTCCGTCCGAAACGGGAGATGTCAGTCGGCGCTCGCCGGCGCGGCGTCGCGGGTCTGACTCCGGCTCCGCCAGTAGCCCTGGGCGTACGCGCCGAGGAACATCCCGCCGAGCGCCCACAGGATCGTGATGTTCCCGACGCCGAGGCTGGCGTACGCGGCGCCCGGACAGATGCCGGAGAGGCCCCAGCCGACGCCGAAGACGGCACCGCCGACGAGGACGTTCCGGTCGAACGGCTTCAGCCGCCGCTCGTAGGGGGTGCCGGTGAGCGGCGCGGTATCTCGAATCCGGGGGAGGAGCGCGAACGCGATCCCGGAGACGATCGCTGCCCCGAACATGACCGAACGGGAGGCCGAGATCCTCGAACAGGAGGAAGTTCACCACGACTTCCGGCCGCGCCATGTGGCTGAACCCGAGCCCGAACCCGAATATCAGACCACCGACGAACACCAGCGGCTTGAAGAGGGGATGGCGATCACTCACGCGTCGCTCCCTCCGATCGCTCCCGTTCGCGCCTCGCGCATTACGGGCTCACCCCCAGCGCGGCGACGACCTGCGCGGTCCCGATCGCCACGGTCAGGAACGTCGCGACGCCGACCAGCGACGTCTTCGACGCCGATCCGACGCCGCAAACACCGTGGCCGGACGTACACCCCTTCCCGACGCGGGTCCCGATTCCGACGAGGATGCCGCCGAAGAACAGCCGCCACGGCTGGACATCGGTCGACCACAGCGTCACGCCGGCGACTTCGTAGAGCTGACCGGTCGTCCCGGGTTCGTACAGCGAGGTCGTGACCACGCCGGACTGGACCGTCGCGGCGAACGCGAGCGCACCGAGGATGATCCCGGCCGTGAACACGACTCGCCAGTCCCGTGAGGCGACGTACTGCTGGAACCGCGACTGGCCGGACACGTACGACAGCGTCGACTCGAGGAACGTACTCGCCCCCGCCGGGATGCCCGTGCCGACGTAGATAACGACGGTGCCGAGTCCGACGAGCAACCCGCCGACTGCGTACCGGCTGATCCCGTTGGGGAACAGCTCGGCGACCGACTGAAGCAGCACAAGTGAAGTCGCCATCGGGGCCGTTAGTCACCCGCGAGCGACTCCTGGCTCGCCGCGCAGTTGTTGGGCCCGAGTTCGAGCGTGAACGCTTCCTCGTCGTCGACGACGTTCTGTCCGAGGTTCGTCGCGATAATGTCCTCGTAGTTGGCGGGCCGCGGCGGCATATCCGAGAGGATCAGGTCGACGAAATCGTCCTCGTCGGTCGTGAGCGCATCCATCTCGTCGACGAGTTCGCCGATCGTCGCGGTATAGGTCCCGTCAGCTGCCGTCTCCGCGGCGTCGCTGAAGTGTGCACCGCCGATCAGCGTGTCGTCAGGCAGCGTCAGGACGCGCTCTTGGAGCGATTCGTACAGCATGCGTGCGGCGTCGGGCGCACCCTCGTCGCCCTCCTCAAGGTCGGGGCGGGCGACGCTCTCGACGAACAGTCCGTCACCGGTCGCGAGCAGACTCCCGTCGACGAGGTAGGAGGTCATCCCCGTCGTGTGGCCAGGCGTGTGAACGGTCTCGATGGTCGCGTCGCCGATCTCGAAGGTGTCGCCGTCGGCGGCGTTCGTCAGGTCATCGGCGTACGTGACGCCGCGGTCGACGGCCGCCTCGGGGATAACGCCCTCGACGCCCGCCGTGTCGAGGTCACGCACGCCCGAGATGTGGTCGGCGTGGACGTGGGTATCCAGCGCGTACTTCAGGTCGACACCGAGCTCGTCGGCGTCGTCGAGGTAGCGGTCGGTGAACGCCCGCAGCGGATCGACGATTGCGGCCTCGCCGTCGTCGTAGAGGAGGTAGCCGAGACACCCCGACGAGGGGCGCTGGTACTGGAGGAGCGTGCCGGCGCCGTCATAGCCGCTGACCTCGACGGTCTCGTAGATACTCGCCCAGCCGTTCATCCCGTCTTCGAGGTGATCGACTTCGTATCCGCGCTCGACGAGCGTACCCGCGACGTACTCGCTGGCGCCGCCCTTCGCGCACAGGACGGTCACTTCGCGGTCGTCGGGAATGCGGTCGAGGACGTCGTCGTCGATATCGTCTTCGAGGAACTCGAAGTACGGGACGTTGATCGACGTGACGTTCTCGCCGTCGATGCGCCACTCCTCGTAGTCGGAGCTCATCCGCGTGTCGAGAAGTGTCACGTCGTTGCCGGCGTCGATTCGGTCTTTCAGCGTTTCGGGCTCGACCGACGCCACCTCGGCGTCGGGGGTCGGGAAGTCATCAGCGTTCATATCGGACAACTACATCTACCGGCCTGACGCACAAAAGTATTTTCATAGTATTTCCTCTACTAAGCAATACTGTGGTAGCTGAAGAAGCACTTCATAGTGAAGAATCCCAAAAACAACGTTTTTGCCGGGTATGTGGGAGAACCCGGTCTGAGAGTAGTTTGTCATAAACACAAGAACCGACAATTTTTTATTTCGGCACAGGGTATTGTGCGTTAGCTCCAATATAGACCACCGGAGCAGATAACCAATGAGTTCCCAATACGACATCGCGGAGACGCTCGACGTAAAAGGCGCATCGTGTCCCATGCCTGTGGTGAAGACGAAGGGAGCCATCGACGACCTCGCGGTCGGCGATGTCCTCGAAGTGGTGGCGACAGACTCCGGCAGCATGAGCGACCTCGACGGCTGGGCGGCCGGCACTACCGGCGTCGAACTCGTCAATCAAGAGGCGGGCGACGACGTGTACAGACACTACGTGCGCAAGACAGAGTAACGATGAGCACGGACACACCTGATGTCCCGTCCGACGGGGGCCCCTCGCGCGCGGAACTGGCCGCGCGCGTCGACGAACTCGAGGCGGCGCTTGCCGACGCCACGACCGAGGACGACGCCAAGAAGATGAGCATCATCGCGACGAAGGGGACGCTTGACATGGCGTACCCGCCGCTCATCCTCGCCAGCACTGCCGCCGCGTTCGGCTACGAGGTGACCGTCTTCCACACGTTCTGGGGGTTGGACATCCTCCACGAGGAGCGCTCGAAGAACCTCAAGCTGAGCTCGGTCGGCAACCCCAACATGCCGGTTCCGAACGCGGTCGGGGCGCTCCCCGGCATGGACCGCGTGACGACGAAAATGATGGAGCGGCGGATCGCGGACAACGACACCGCGAGCATCGAGGAACTGCTCGAGACGAGCCTCGACATGGGTGTCGAGTTCCAGGCCTGCCAGATGACCATCGACCTCATGGACTACGACGAAGACGACTTCTACGACGGCGTCACCACCGGCGTCGGCGCCGCGACAGCGCTTCAGGACATGGCTGACGCCGACATTCAGCTTCTTGTCTGAGCGTCGTCAGTCCGACGCGCTCCCCCCACTGATATCGACCGCCGGAGGTTCGCTCCGCCGCCGATGGTCCCCACATTTCTCCTTCTGACCGCAAGTGTGGCTGCCACACCGCCACCGAACGTCCAGCGATGACGACCGTTGGAACCGGTGGTTCGGTTAGCCTCCAGTCGGACTCCAGCGGGTCGGATTGAGTTACCGGGAAGTTCGGTTGCCATCTAGCAATTTGAAGCAAATCCAAGACGAGATCTTGTTTAGAACTGGTCGGCTCTGTTTAAATCCTATTTTTTAGATATATACTCGCTTGAAACAACTGGTCGCTGAATAGTGCGAGTGGCCCGAACCAGCATACCCAGTGAAAACTACTGTGGATTCACAGAGAGTTCGAGAGTTTTGAGATCAAGGTAGACGACCATCCCGACAAAAAGGCCCTCTATACCTGTGTTCACTACTTTGGACTCGATGAGCGTCAGCTGTACTACTTGAGTGACTGCTACACCAAGAGCCGCAAGAACGCCAGCGGCGAACACAAGGTGGTAAATCGCACTTCGGATGTTCCTTTCGTCTGTCTATCCCATGCTGAATATCTCTCTGAACTGAACAAGTTGCGCTTCATCTGTATTGAGCGATTAAGCGTATGAGCCTATCAACTGATGAGCATTTCAACAAAGCCTAATCTCCAGAAATGTTTACTCACATCTCTGGTTGTAGCCCTGAAAACCACGAGATAGCGCCTCGCTCCATCACATGAGAATCAAGACGACTTGGACTGCCTTGTCGACGATCGAGGTTCCTCTGAGAGAAAAGCAAAATATCTCGGCTTCATCGCCTCCGGCTCAAAGTCCGTCGCTCAGCAAAAGCAATTAATTGTCTGACTCACGCCGACGCAGATCCGTCCCTGACGGTACTCCCCAGAACGAGTGCGCCGGCAATGATTACCAGGTTCTTTACGATATACTGGCCCTCAACGGTTAATCCGTACGGGAACGTGGTATAGACGACTTCTGGGAGAAGTACCATCGGAAGGAACGTCCCCGGGAGTTGGAGTGCCAGCAATAGTAATCCGGCACGAGTAAGCGGTGGATAGAGCAGACAGACCCCGATGACCATTTCCCACACGCCGAGTACCGGGACAAAAAACTCAGGCGGAAGGATGTACACCGTTGAAGCGACGAGGTCGCCAGCCGGCGAGACTCCGAGTACTTTGAGTGCGCCGAACCAGATGAACACTGCTCCGACAGCGGCTCGCAACGCTGGGACGCTCCAACGGTCCATTTTTGATGCCAGTGTCGCATCAAGTGCGTCCAACCGCTCTTGATACGCGGTTATCGTATCTTTTGATTCGTTTTCTGAGGTTGCCATCGCGTACCTAATAATTACGATTTCAGCGCGTAAAACACTTCTATCTCCTGATCGACCATGGTAGATTCTTCTCAACTGAAGCTGTGAGCTTTTCACCATCCGAGGGTGTCATAGAACGGTTGTCATAGGCGACACGAGAGAGCATTTGTCTAATTGAGTTCGAAGTGTGGTTCGGCTTTTGAGAGACGTGAAATACCAGAATTAAACTATCCGCGAACGCAGCAGTTCGATCACCCGTTGTGGTCAATATACCCATTTTCCCATTCAGCCCGCGCCTCAACGCTCTTGCGTAGAGGATTGTTGGTGAGGACTCGTTAATTCAGGCGGGCTGCAAGAAACCACGGTTCAGCTGTGTTCACCACCGTTCTGGAGGGGAAGCTCAAAAGAGCCGAGTTTGTAAAACCGCAAGACAGCTCACCACCAACAATCTACGCCACAAAAGTATAAATATTTGAACAGCTACTATCCCATCCTGTTCAGTGCGTCTCAACGGTCTTCTACTGGTGTTTGGCCGTATCGTATTGTCGTCTTTGGACTCTTATGACGGAGTTGTGCCTTTGCCGACGCCAAATCTTTCTCCCAAGTCAGGTACGTCCCAACAGAATGTCGGATCGTGTACCAGCTCATCTGGCGATTTTCAACAGGAATTCCCGCTATCTCACAGAGTTCGTGGAGATCGCTATATAACTGACTGGCAGTAACTCTCACCTCACTTTAATATGATAACTCGGTGAATACTTCCTTATGCGTGGACGAGGACGCGGTTCAATCGTATGTCGATCACGCGCAAGTCACCGCTATATTTTTGCTAAACCCGTGTGATAAGTTATTTGTTCATGGAAAAAGACCTATTTGAGCGAATACTGGTTCCGATCGCTGATCCCGAAGACGCCGAGGCAACGGCCCGTGCGCTTCGACCTCACCTTGATCCGGATACGACGCTCATTGTGACACATGTTGTACAAGGTGAAACCGACGAAACGTCAGTAAAAAGGGGGCGTGATCAGTTTGCGGGAGCGACTTATGAGACATTCTCGGACATATTATACCGTAGGGATCTCCAGTTCGAATGGGCAACACTTGAAGCACGGGAGGTCGCGGAGGCTATCATCGATGGGGTTGAAATGACAGAGGCAACACTCGTCGCCTTCACACCGAGAGACATTGATACTTGGAGTCGAACAATCTCCGGCGATCCCGGCGGCCAGCTCATCCGGGAATCGGATGTGCCAGTAATGGTCTTTCCAAATCAGGAAATGTAGAACGCTCTTGGGTAGAGGATTGTTAGTGAGAGTTCGTCAGTTCCGATCGGTTCCAAGAAAGCACGATTTATCCGGATTTATGTCCGTTCTAGTAGGCTGGGTCAAGGGAATAGAATCTCGAAAATCGCAAGACAGCTCTCAACCAACAATCTACGCCACAAGAGCGTTGTTCCCAATCTGCTGAACCAACCTTGTTACTCAGAGTGCGAATTGACCGCTGTAAGTCCTACCAGCTTGAGATGATGTTTGGAGCACCGTGTAAGATGTAGGGCGCGTATCTCGTACAGTGGTTCTGAAGCAACGGCTAGTATTCTACCAACACAGAAGCAGTTTTGACGGTTCGTTGTGTGTATACTACCATGGGCCAGGCTATTCCTCTCGCAATTGGGTTCTCTGTTGGGGTCTGTTTATTTGTGTGGCTTGCGGGACCGGTACTTGAAGCTCGGTTCGGTGCGGAAGCCCTGCTGATCGCTTATGCGGGCGTTGCAGTCGGTGCCGGCGCAACTACATATGCGCTCGTTCGATGGATTGACTCGCGTCTTAGCGGTACCCCCAACTCTTCTGTCGATCAACATTCACATACAGACGATCTTGAGAATAGCCCGAATGATGAGGGTGAGACTGTGACGATCGCTCTGGCTGAGCTAACTGATCCCGATATCGAACGAGAGGTGCGACAACTCAAAGCCGAACAGACAGTGAGCGAAGATGGACACGACCAGTCGGTTACCCACGACTGAGAAGCCGGTGTTTGGTCTCTGAATAGACGGCTAGTTGGGCACTGTCTAGTTTACACCTCCTCTGCTGGCGTTCGATTGTTGAGTGACTGATGCGGTCGTTGGTGGTTATAATAGCGTACGAACTGTTCAAGCCATTCGCGGACGCTTGCCCGACTGCCCACCCACGAATGATGAAAACGGTCAATTCGCATCTTAAGCGTATGAATCCACTTTTCGATGAGGTTTCGGTCAGTATAGTCAACCTGACCGTTCAAGTCTAATCGAAAGAGGGCAGTCCGGTAGCCGAACTTATCGACGAGAAACGTGGCATCAGAGAGATCGTGTTTCTCACGGAGACCAGCGAGGAACGCAGCCGCTGGATCTGTGCCATGTCGTCCAAACAGCTGGACATCGAGAATGAATTTTATCTCGATGTCTATTGCGGCATAGAAACAGGCGGCAACCTCAGAGGGCGGGCTTGAGGAACCGTCCAGTTCGGCCTCCTTCAGTAGGTTGTGAACGTCATCGCAGAGCGCTTCGTCGTCTATATAGCCCAGTTTTGTGGCGACGTACGGGATGTATTCCGGCGGGTCGACGACGAGGTCCGAAGCGGTCCGAGGCGTGTGTGTTGACCGCGCCGTGCTACCCCACTCGATTCTGTTGCGTTATCATCCGGTGAACGACCCCCGACGCGCCAAAGAGGAGCGCAAACAGCATCGCGTACGCGTAGCCGGAAACGCCCGCGAACGGAACCGTCCCGATCCATGCCGCGCCGGCGAGCAGCCCGCAGACGGTCGCGAGCCCGACGTAGTACTCGCTCCAGAGGATCTCGTTCTCCTCGACGACCTCCAGATACACCTCCAGCTGCTTGCTCTCCTCCGTCAGTGAGACGAGCCCGCGGTCCGACTCGTAGTCGATGAACTCTCCCTCGGCGAGCTTCGGCAGATGCGACTGGTGGAGCGCCGTGTAGACGCGCTTGCGCTGCTTGTACGTCACCTCATGGATTTCGAGGTCGTTCTCCCACGCCGCCAGCTGCTCGGCGATGTCTCTGACCTTCGCGTCGTCGCCGTCGTGTTGTTTCAGATACCTGATTATGTTCCGCCGTCGCCGATTGCTCAGCGCTGTGAACACCTCGTCGCGGGAGGGGCCGTCGTCATCGCTCGTCGCCGCCCCTTTGGTAATGAGGTGAGGTGTCATTGTTAGATCACGAAACGTATCTTCATACAGATTGGTACCGAGATACATATCTGTTTCTGTGACTGTTTCGGACCCATTACCGTTCCGGACCGGGCGTTTGCCGGCAAATCTGCTCGGGATCGAGTATCATCTCAGGACACACTAGCCCGCGTGCCGGCTGGCCGTCGCAACTGCCACAACCCGACTGCGTCTTCGCCGACAGCGCACTGGTCGCTCCGTCGCTGCCATCGGTAGGCCGGTCATACATACGACCGTTCCGCCCTACTACCGGGTATGACTACGTCACACGACACGTCTCACGGCGCTTCCCGATCCGCGTCGCCGAACCGCACCGGCCTCAACCGATTCCGAAGCCCGGAGTACACGGGTGAGAACCGGTGTCTTCCCTGTACGGCAGTCAATGTCGGCATCGCCGGCGTCCTCGCCGTCGCGGTCGGCGTCGTCGTCGCCGTCGAACTCGGCGTCTTCGCCTTCGTTGCCTCCCTCGCGGCGATCTGGCTGCGCGGCTACCTCGTTCCCGGTACCCCCGAACTCACGAAGCGGTACCTCCCCGAGCGCGTGTTGCGGCTGTTTGGAAAGGGCCGCGCTTCGTCGCCGCCGACAGCGCTCGACGCCGAGTCGTACCTGCTGTCGTCGTCGGTGCTCGTCGACACACCGGACGGTGTCGATCTCGCGTTCGCGCCGTGGTTCGCGTCGGCGTGGCGGTCAGAGCTCGCCGCGTTGCGAGCGGGAGACAGCGACGATGACGGCCCGTCGCGCGAGGCCGACGAAGCCACCGACGGACCCGATCCGGACATCGCCGCGCTCGCCGCGCTCACCGACATCGACGCTGAGCTGCTCGCTATCGACTGGCGAGATGGCGCCGCTTTCGCCCGCGCCGACGGCGAGCGGATCGGGCACTGGGAGTCTCGTGCCGCGTTCCTCGCGGACATCGCCGCCGACCGGGCGTTGGCCGACGAACTGGACGACTGGAACGACCTCCAGCTCGCGGCTCGCAGCGGCGTGCTCGGGGCGATTCGGCTGTTCGTCGAGGAGTGTCCCGCCTGCGAGGGCGCGGTCGCGCTCGAAGAGCGCGTCGTCGAGTCCTGCTGTACGCGCTACGACGTGGTCGCTGGTCGGTGTACGGCCTGCAACGAGCGCCTGTTCGAGATGGATCTGCCGCCGTCGGTCGCGGCGGAGTCGGCGTGAGTGTCGGAGACAATCAGGGCGGGATCCGGGATCAGAGGATGACATCGTCGGTCGTCGTTTTTGTTTATCACTGTCTTACCGAAGCGCGCGAAGCTGCCGAGCCACCGAAAAGCGGTTGAGCCACAGCTGATACGCGCCTGCGACGGCGAACGACGCCAGAAAGAGACTCGTCCACAGGATCGGATCGACCGCGGAGACGCCGGGCACGTTGAGCAGCGCCGCGAGCAGGACGGTCAGCGAGACGACCCCAAGCGCCCGATACAGTTCCGACCACGTGACGCCGCCCGTCGCGACGATCTCCGTATATAAGGAGATATCGCGTGCGTGTCGCGACAGCTCGATCGTCTGCGTCTCGCGGTCGTACTCAACGACGCCGAGATCTTTCAGCTTCGGGAGGTGCGTCTTGACGAGCGAGGTGTAGACGCTCTCGCGGCATCGCTTCGGCGCCGGGCTCTCGCCCGTCTCGCGGACCGGCTCGCTCGCATAGCAAGCGGCCCCCTCCCAAAGCCGATTCCCTACCTCTTGGCAGTGGGCATCACGCTCGGTGTACTGTGGATGGGTTCACGGCTCGCCTACGGTGGTACACTGACCCGGGCGCTGTTTGGGTCAAACTGAGACGTCACGAGGAGACTGAACTGGTCAGTCGGGGTCCGGCTGCTCTCAATACAGGCGTTCTGTGTCGTCTTCGCAGTTTTATCCGACCGGCTGTTTCAGCCGATGATATGTCTGGAGAATTGGATTCCAACAGAGCCAGTTCGATCAATCACTTGCGGGAGACATCTCTCCTCCGGTTCAATTACGAGTAGCGATTGGTGATCAAATGGGTGATATCGATTTCTGGCGCCGGGGCGGCGAGTAACACTGTCTCGCTCTCGTCAACCCACGCCAGTGCGTCCCGAGTTACTTCGGTATCCACATCGGTTCCACCCTATGGCGTCATCATCCTTGCTAATAAGGAGGGTTCATTGAGCGGGCGTACCCATGGGGGGCCGCGAACTGACATTGAACGGCTCGCTGCCGACCTCGAACGAGCAGCTACCGCGTGACAGGTCGTGAGTTCTGAGAATCCAGCTACGTCGTTTTCCGAAGCCTAGCCGCACAAGTAGCCCGTTGCCTATCTCGGGCTGGCCAAAAGTTTCTAGTGCTCGGTTAGTGCCCCATTGCGCCCCCGAGCGGCTGGTAGTGCGGGAACATCGGGTGGGGGATGCGGATACCGAGCGCCATCAGTCCGTGTGCGAACAGGACGTACCCCAACACGACGAACACGACACCGAGCAGACGATGGACGCGACGTCGGTGCGCGACGTCGATCGACTGGATGACAGTTCCGTAGAGGAAGACGGCCGGGATCGTCCCGACGCCGAGAGCGCCGAGAGCGATCCCGCCGGTCGTTGGGGAGCCGCTCGCAAAGGCAAACAGGTACGCGGGATACAGCATCGGGCAGGGGAGAAACGCGTGAACAGCGCCGAGGCCGACGATACTCGGGCTGTTCACGTGGCGGTGAACTCTCGCTGCGAGCCACGACGTTACGCGCTGTACGCCCGGTATGCGAATATCGCCGCCGCTTCCCCCGATAACGTACCGAACCCCTGTCGCCACGATGAACCCGCCCACCGCGAGGCCAACGGTACCGCGCAGGACGTCAGCGACCGGTGTCAGCTGGTCGGTGGTGACGAACACGACGCTCCCGAGCGCACCGAAGGCGGCCCCGAGAACCGCGTACGTCGTCGCCCGTCCGACGTTGAACAAAAAGTGCTGTCGAACTTCGTAGGTTGTGAGATGCCCGGCCCGTCCGTCGTCAACTGTCGCGGTTCCGCCGTCCGGCTGCGGCGTCATCTGCTTCGAATACATCGTGACGAGTGGACCACACATTCCGATACAGTGTGCGCCGCCGAGGACGCCGATGAGGACGAACAGCGCGACGTCGATCCGGAACAGCGATTCGAGCATACTCTCTCTCAGTCGCGCATCGGCTTGTGTCGTCTGGTGTATCTCTCTACAAGCAGGACAGCACAAACAACAATCTTTAATAAATGACTGGCGCTATATTGTTACATGAGCGTCGTCAGCGTTTCAATGCCGGAAGAGTTGCTTGAGCGGATCGACCAATTCGCAGATGACCACGGGTATACCGGTCGCAGCGAAGTGGTCCGTGAGGGGAGCCGGAATTTGCTCGGCGAGTTCGAGGACAAGAAGCTCGAAGGTCGCGACTTGATGGGTGTTGTCACAGTGCTTTTCGATTACGAGACGACAAGCGTTGAGGAGAAAATGATGCATCTCCGTCACGAACACGAAGACATCGTCGCCTCGAACTTCCACAGTCACGTGGGGGGTCACCACTGTATGGAACTGTTCGTATTAGAAGGATCACTCGAAGACATTTCGACGTTCGTCGGAAAGATTCGAGCGACACAAGATACGATCACGATCGACTACTCTGTATCGCCGGTAGACGACTTCGGCCCGCTGGCAGACATAAATTAATTCTTCCGCACTTCTCGCGGAAATTATGTCTCTCTAGCAACTCCTACGTCAAGAGTATCTAATATGTTAACTATATCTTCTCAAATCACAGGAATTATTATAATCCAGATTAGTATTAGTAACACTGACGAATCAGATCTCGCGCCGAAAACTGCTACAGAGTGCAGGCGCAACCACAGTCGCTGCGACGGGAATAGCCGGTTGCCTCGGTCAGGGTGGCAACTCACTCGACTCGGTTACCATCGCGTACGTCCCGATCTATCCGAATATGCAACACTATGTGATGGAACGGGAGGGCTACTACGAGGATATCCCGGCAGAGGTCGCGATAGAACGGTTCAACTCTGGCCCTAGCGTTGTCAAGGCGTTCGCCAGCGGTGAAGTAGACGTCGCGCTCTTCGGCATTACTCCTGCGATGGTTCTCGCCGACAAAGGTACCGACGCCGGTATTCTCGCGGCGAACTCGAGAAACGGGTTCAAGATCATGGGGACGACCGAACTCGTCGACCTCTACGAAGAGGAAGGAGAAGCGGCGTTCGAGCGCTTTGAGCAGGAGCATGGCCGCAAGGCCCGGTTCGGTGCGCCGCCCGACGGGAGTGTGCCCGACATCGTCCTTCGATACTGGATCCAGGAGGATCTCGACCTCGGAGAGATGGAATCGGTCATTGCCAAATCGAAAGTCCCACCGGCGAAGGCGGTCCAGACGATCCAGTCGGGCGATATCGACGCGACGATCATCCAAGAGCCGTTCGCGACGATTATCAGTCAGAATGATAACTTTGGGGAGCTCGCGTGGTCCGGGAACATACTCGAAAACCATCCAGTCACGGTACTGTTCGCGAACCGGAAAATCCTCGACGACACCGAAGTTTCCCAATCACTCGCTGAACAACACACTGCTGCGACCGAGTTCACGACAGGCTCGCCGGATCGAGCTGCTGCCCACGCCGCATCGGTGATCGGCTCCGGTGTGAGCAAGGACCTCGCGAAAGCCGCTATGGAGTCCAAGGCGTCAGATTTCCTCTCGGATCCGCACGCGATTACCGACCAAGCCACGACGATGGGGGAATTCGTCGCGAACGTCGGCAACATCGAGGAACCGGTCGCGACTGAGAACCTATTTGCGTTCGATCCCTACGACACCATTCAAGAATGAGCACGCGTACTGACACCAGATCCGACACGTCGGTCGCCTACGGTTTTGAGGGGAATCTGCGGCGGTATCTCCGCGGACTGGGCGGACTCATTGTGTTCCTTCTCGTCTGGTGGGTCGGCGCGATGCTGACTCAACCGTCATACCTGGTGCCGAGCCCGCTCGACTCGGTCCGCGCGTTCATCGATCTGTTCGCGACCACGACCGCGATTGTCGTCCCCGTCTCGGGATCGAGTCTAGTGCTGCCGACCGGGCTCGCGCACCTCACGGAGACGCTGTTCCACTACGTTCCTGGCCTTCTTCTCGGAGCTGGCGGTGGCATTGGACTCGGACTATTAATGGGTTGGAACGGCGCACTCGACGACTGGTTACGCCCACTCGTTCGGGTCCTTCGCCCGATCCCGCCGCTTGCGTGGATCGTCTTCGCGATTGTCTGGTTCGGCATTCATCACACCGGTGCGGCGTTCATCGTCTTCATCGGGGCGTTCTGGATAAACTTTTACGCCGCCTACGGTGGCGTCGAAGGCGTCGCAGGCGACTTGACCGATGCCGCATCGACGCTCGGCGTGGAACGCGATCTCTCGATGCTGAAACTCGTCGCCCTCCCGAGCGCAGCGCCCCAAGTGTTGACTGGGTTCCGGACGAGCATCGGTCGGTGCTGGATGATCGTCGTCGGTGCCGAGCTGTTCGGCGCGCCCGGCGTCGGGTACGAGATCATCAACGCCTCGAACAACCTCGCGATGGCGACGAGCGTCGCCTACATGTTTCTGATCAGCCTAGCGTTCCTGTGTATGGACATCGGGTTTCGCCTTTTCGAAGGGAGGGTTCTCGCATGGCGCTGAGTTCCGAGTCGCCAGTCAATCGAGAGTCACGCGAGAAGATTACTGTCCAGAACGTCAGCAGGGCGTACGACTCCACCCAAGCGCTCGAGGGTGTCTCGCTCTCGGTCGGGGAGGGTGAGTTCTGCTGTATCGTCGGCCCGTCGGGATGTGGAAAGACGACGCTGTTGCGAGCGATAGCGGGCCTCGATGACCCCGATACCGGGTCGATACTGGTCGGCGGGGACCCGGTTACCGGCCCCGGACTGGACCGGGGGATGGTCTTTCAGGAATACGCGCTGTTCCCGTGGCGAACGGTCCGTGGCAACATCCGGTTCGGCCTCGACCGACCCGCGTGTGGCTGTCCCGACTGCGAGGCGCGGGCTCGAGAGCTGATCGAGTTAGTGGGACTCGACGGATTCGAGGACGCGTATCCCAAAGAGCTGTCCGGCGGGATGAAACAGCGCGTCGGGATCGCTCGCGCGCTCGCGCCCGATCCAGAGATACTCTTGATGGACGAGCCGTTCGGCAGCGTCGACGCCCGGACGCGCGACCGACTACACACCGAACTGCTCGATATCTGGGCGCAGACGGAACAGACGGTCGTCTTCGTCACACACGACATCGACGAGGCAGTAAAGCTCGCCGACCGTGTGGTTGTTATGGATGCCGAGCCGGGAATGGTCCAGTCGACCGTCTCGATCGACGTAGAGCGCCCACGCGAACGGACAGCACACGACTTCGTCGAGTACGTTGCACAGATTCGGGCCGAACTCGGGGAGCCTGAGCCGCGTTAGTCGAGGATCTCCCGCTGAGATATAGTTATTAACAATATTTTTTATATCGTTATATCTATTATCTCTGAGTTATTATTTAATATATGCCCATTGTGAGCTCTTCGATGACGGAGCAACTCCGCGAGGACCTCGACAGTTTCGCGGAAGAACATGGCTATAGCGGGCGCAGCGAGGTCATACGCGAAGCGTGTCAGGGACTGCTTGAAGAATATCAAAAGAGCGATTACGAGAACCGACGTGTCTTAGCGACAGTTACTGCCGGATTTGAATATGATGCACCGGATATCGAACACAAAATGATGGATATTCGGCATGAATTTGAATCGCTGATCCGGTCGAATTCGCACAACTGCTTGGAAAGTAATGCCGGATGTGTCGAGACGTTCGTCATCGAAGCGACTGGTGACGATGTGTTGAGATTCATCGGGACCATTCGGGGAACGGACGAGTCGGTTTCAGTCGAATACACAGTCATACCCGTCGATGAGTTACACGCGGAACCCAGTGAAGACTGAGTCCGGTATATATCAATAGAAACGAAAGCATCGCTTCTACTTATCAATACTTGAGCCTACTCTGTACTACTATTGTTATTTGGATCCATTTATTGCGACAAGTTTATTATAACGGGTCTTAGAATTGTGAAACAGACATGCCACACATCCACCTTGGAGAAGGTTCGTTCCCCCTCTGGGCGCTAGTGCTTTGGACGCTGATCGGGACCGCGTTGATCAGCACTGTGGTCTACCGGGTCCGGAAAGGCGGTATCAAAACACATCAGATTGCGCTCGCGGGTATTGGAGCGGCCGCGAGTTTCGCAATTTTTCAACTGAATATCCCCGTCTGGGGTGGGATTCATATGAATCTCACCGGTTTAGTGGGTATCATCGCTGGACCGCTACTCGGCGCAATCGTCGCACTTGTCGTTAACGTGTTCTCGGCTGCTCTCGGCCATGGAGCAGTCGGCCTCATCGGAGCAAACACCCTCATCAACGCCAGTGAGGCGATTGTCGCCTACTACGCATTTAAAACTCTGATTGGAATGGACTGGGACGTCTTTCCTGCTGGCGCGAGTGCAACAACACTCGGTCTTTCGGTGGGTTCCTTCCTGATGGCTGCGATCATCGTCATTAGTGGGGTAAACGGAAGCGCGCTACCGCGTGGTGACCTGACAATTGCCGTGGCCGGACTCGCAGGACTCAACCTCGGTGTCGCCGTTGTTGAGGGAATTCTCACCGGTCTCATCGTTCAATTCCTTGCCTCCGTGCGCCCCGATCTTGTTGGGCTCACGGACCGCGACACCCAAGAGGAAGCCACGGGGGTGACGGCCTGATGCAGCGCTGGAAGCAGTACGGCGCGTTGTCTGCTCTCTTCGCAGCCTTTCTTGCTGCTGGATACTGGGGTTTCACTGCGACCGGCGGCGCCCTTCCATGGGCAAAGCGCTCCTCACAGGCGCTTCAGCGCGGTATTCAGGAGGGTGGTGGAGGACTTGTCAATTTGGGACGTGGTATCCTCGTAGCAGGCCCTATCCGAAAAGGAGGAATGATGCTTGAGTTCGCTGGGCTCTTTCTTTTACTGCTGTTCCTCGGTATCGGGATGTACGTTTATGTAGACCGCTACGGCGGCTTTGGGGGCGGGGAACGCGCGTCCCGGTAATCGTGACAACGCTCTCAAATCACGTCCCGGACCCACGACTTATTACTGCGTTCGCCGAGCGGCGGGACGGGCCGCTACACCAGGTTAACCCTTGGACGAAGGTCGGGATTATCGGCGCGCTTGTCCTCGCAGTTACGGTGTTTGACCGGCTCGCACTCCTCGCGGGACTGTACGGGACCGTCCTCATCGTCTACGGTCTTGCTAAGCTACCGTATCGGCGTCTCGTCGGCTGGTACACACTCCCGATGTTATTCATCGTCTCCGTTGCAGGGCCGCTAGCGTTTTTCGAACCGGGTACGCCGATCGGTGGTGCGCTTTCGACGCCACTCGGCAACATCTCGGTCACGTGGGCTGGAGTCATCCTCTTCTTAGAGCTCAGCTGTCGATCACTCACTGTCGTCACGTTCGCACTGACGGCATCAATGACAACAAAGTACACCGACGTGGCGTATATGCTTGGACGGTTACTCCCCAGACCGATCGATCAGGTCGCGTTACTCACGTACCGGTTCACCTTTGTCATGCTCGAGACACTTGAAGACCTCGTGAAAGCCGCACTCTCTCGTGGAGCGAACTTCTCGGAGTTTTGGTCGAACAAGCGGCTGTACGCGAGAATTCTCGGCATGACGATGCTATCAGCGATCGAGCAGTCCGAACGGCTGGTCAAATCGATGGAGGCTCGCGGTTACGACGGAGATATCGTGCTGTACGGGGACGTTTCGCGACCGCCGATCCACGAATTGTTCGTCGTCGCCGGTTCGTACGTCGCCGTTGTGGGGTACGCGCTGATTGCGGTCTACAAGGTGGGGCTATGAGCCAAGACGATTCACCGTTGGTCGAGCTTCAGTGTGAAGCTCACACCTATCCTGACGGGACAGTCGGCATGCATGATGTCGACTTCTCGGTGTACCCCAACGAAGTCGTCGCGCTTGTCGGTGGCAACGGTGCCGGGAAGTCGACGCTGCTCGAACACCTGAACGCGACGCTCGTTCCCGATGTCGGCGAGCTCGTCGTTGACGACACACCAATCACCGAAGACAACAAGTCATATGCTCGAAAGGAGGTCGGATTCGTCTTTCAGGACGCAGATACGCAACTGGTCGCCCCCACAGTTCTTGACGATGTCATGTTCGGTCTCCAAAACTACGGCGTACCTAGTGACGAAGCGAAAGAACGCGCCCGTGAAGCGCTCGCGACCGTCGACGCGAGCCATCTTGAAGACCGGATTCCCCACTACCTAAGTGGTGGAGAAAAACGCCTCGTCGGTCTCGCCGGTGTGCTGGTACTCGAACCGAGTGTGGTCGTGCTGGACGAACCACTCGCGGGACTCGATCCCGAGCGGTCACAACTCGTGGCCGACCGAATCGAACAGGTCCATCAGGAGGGTATTAGCGTCGTTCTCTCGACGCACGATCTGGACTTTGCTGCTACGGTCGCAGACCGCGTCTGTGTAATGGCCGACGGCAACGTCGTCGGAAACGGAACGCCTAGAGAGGTGTTCTACGACGACGCGTTATTAGCAGAAGCCAATCTTCATGCTCCGAGTACAGTTCGTATAGCTCGCGATACAGGGCTGGGAGAGAAAGCACAGCCTGTCACAGAATCTGAGCTTGTCAGGCACCTCACAGCGGCAGTTGAGGATGTGAACTCGAATCAAGTCTCATCTGTCGATACCACCCAAACGAATCAGTAGACCAATGCGCACGAGTTTCAATATATCCGATGACCTCCTCGCCGAGTTCGACGAAACGTGGCAGTCGGAGGGACTAGACTCGCGTTCGCGCGGTGTTCGCGAGGCGATGCAAGAGTACATCGAAGACCACGCGAGACTGGAGGATATCGAAGGCGATGTCGTCGTCATCATCTCCTTCGATTATGAACACGAAGCAGTCATCGAAGACATTCATGACGTACAACACCGATTTCAGGACGTTATCACGACAACGAATCATATCCACGAAGGAGAATGGTGTCTCGAGACGCTCTTTTGTAGCGGGGCTGCATCACGCGTCAGAGACCTCACGTATCGCTTGCGTAACTTCGATGCGGTAAGTCAAGTCAAACTGATGCTTCTCGCGGAGCAGTAGCGCGTTTACGACTCGATAGCTTGGTTAAGAGGTACATTATTGAGCGAGGTAATCGAGTACTTGACTGTCTGGACATCTGGCACTGCTCGGACCGCGTTGACAAATCCGGACAGTTCCTCTGTGATTCCTTCCAGGACGTACAACTCCATACAGTACTGGTCCTGTACGTGTACGTGGGTAGTCGCAGAGACGATACCGTCGTACTCGTGACGCACACCCGTGAGACGCTGCTGGACCGCGGGCTGACAGTACTCGAAGAACACTGTCACTGTACACATCTGTTTCTGTCCGTCGACACCTTGCCCTTGGAACTCTTCGAGTAGCGTGCGTGTGCCTTCGCGTACGACCTCGCTCCGCCCACTGTACCCGTGTTCGTCGGCGAACTCGTCGATGTGTTCGAGTAACACTTCTGGCATCGAAATGCTAACTACGCTCATATACTATACTAAAATTATATTCTAATATGTTATTTCCTGTTATTACTTGATTCCTCTCAACGTAATAATTAGTATTTTAACTTTCGACTTTCATAAGATAGATGTGCTGTCTAACAACGATCCGATTCCAGTGACGGTCCTCAGCGGAAGCCTCGGCGCGGGAAAGACGACGACCCTCAATCACATTCTCGAAAGCGAGCAGGAACTGAACGCTGCCGTCCTCGTCAACGACATGGGGGAGGTGAATGTCGACGCCGACCTCGTTGAGCGTGAATCGGACCTCACGCAGAACGACGACGAGATCATCGAGATGTCGAACGGGTGTATCTGCTGTCGGCTTCGCGGCGACATGCTCGATGAAGTGGGGCGGCTAGCAGACGAACGGGACTTTGAGTATCTCCTCGTCGAGTCGTCCGGGATCAGCGAGCCGATCCCGGTCGCCCAGACGTTCGCTCGCGGGTTCGAGGACGCTGACTTCGATCCCACGGGAGTGTACGAGCTCGACACGATGGTCAGCGTCGTCGACGCACATAGCTTCTGGAAAGCGTTCGACTCCGGGCAGGTACTCACCGACGACTCGATCGACCCACAAGGAAATCGCGTTCCGGAAGAAGCGCTCATGGACCAGATCGAATTCTGTGACATCCTTCTGTTGAACAAGTGCGACCTCGTCCCGGACGACGAACTCGACGAGATCGAGGCGGTGCTGAAGACACTGCAACCGCGGGCGAAGATCATCCGAACCGAACACGGTGCGGTTGCTCCCGAGGAAATCCTCAACACTGATCGGTTCGACTTCAACCGTGCCAGTCAGTCGGCCGGGTGGAAGCGCGAACTCCAGGAGGGACATCATCACGAGTCGGCCTCCGACGAACACGGCGTCGCGTCGTTCGTCTTCGACGCGGACCGACCGTTCCACCCCGAACGCCTCTCGAAACTGTTCACGGGCCTCCCAGACGGGATCATCCGCGCGAAGGGCTTCTTCTGGTCGGCGGGTCGCGAAGATGTCGCGATGGGGCTGGATAAGTCCGGGCAGTCGGTCCGAGCCGGTCCGAAGGGGACGTGGGTCGCCACGCTCCCGAAGGCACAACAGGAGCGCTACTTCGCCGCGCGTCCCGGGATCAAAGAGAACTGGGACGAACAGTGGGGCGATCGGGGGTCGGAACTCGTGTTCATCGGTCGCGAGTTCGACCAGGAGTCACTCGTTACAGACCTCGAAGACTGTGTCCTCTCAGACGCGGAAATGGACGAGAACTGGAACGAGTACCCGGATCCGTTCGGTCGTGACGAGCAGCGCGAACTCGTGTTAGCCGACGACTGATGGCTGTCGACGAGCAACCTCCCGTAACGATCCTCAGTGGCGGGCTCGGCGCCGGCAAGACGACCCTGCTGAACCACCTGCTTCGGGTCGCTGGCGAGCAGCGCGATATCACCGTCCTCGTCAACGACGTCGGAGAAATGAACGTCGACGCCGAACTCATCGAGAATGGTTCCGAGCTTTCGATGGAAGACGGCGGCGTCACCGAACTGTCAAACGGGTGTATCTGCTGTGGGCTCCAGAACGAGCTCGATCAGGAGCTATTGCGTCTCGCCTTCGACGAGGAGTTCGATCACCTCGTCATCGAAGCCTCGGGGATCAGCGATCCGGTTCCCATCGCTCAGCGGTTCGTTTCCCCCGCACGTGCCTCCACACTGTACGAACTCGACACGACTGTTACCGTAGTCGACGCCGCACAGTTTCACCGCGTGTTCGTCGACGGTCACCCAGTCAAGTCGGCGGACGACGAGGCTCGACCGCTCTCGGACCTCCTCGCCGAACAGGTTGAGTTCTGCGACGTGCTCGTCCTCAACAAGTGCGATCTCGTCTCGGATGAAGAGCAAGAGGCGGTCGAACGCGTGCTCGAAACGCTTCATCCAGGCGTCGACATCGTCCGCACGACTGAGAGCGCCGTCGAACCCGACGACGTTCTCGGAACCGGACGATTCGACAGAGAGCAAGCAAAACAGTCCGCCCGGTGGAAACAGGTACTCTCAACCGACCACGAGGGTGCCACAGAGTCGAGTGAACACGGACACGGTGACGATAACGGTCATGAAGGCGAGTCCGGACACAACGACTCTGGACACGTAGACGATCACGGTCATACCCACGACAAAGACACCGGTGACGACCATGACCACCTCCACCCGCCCGAAGAGTTCGGCGTCGACTCGTTCGTGTACGAGCGCCACCGGCCGTTACACCCGGAACGATTCAATGAGTGGCTCAGCTTATTCCCTGAGTCCGTTGTGAGAGCGAAAGGGCATCTGTGGGTCGCCGGACGCGAGCGATACGCGCTCGACTTGAGCCAAGCGGGCACGCAGACACACGTCGAAGTCAACGGTCGTTGGGCGGCCACAGTCCCCGAGTTCCAGCAGGACTCTTACCGGGAGTCGCGACCGGATCTCCACTGGGACGAGCAATGGGGGGACCGCGAAGTGAAACTCGTTTTCATCGGCGCCGGAATGGACGAGTCGGCGATTACTAGCGCCCTCGACGACTGTCTTCTCTCGGAGCCGGAGATGGAGGACAACTGGGACGACCTCAAGAATCCGTTTCCGGGGACGATGGACCGGCCGCAGCCACCGATGGAACAGCGTCTCGTGGTCGGTGACGGACAATGACCGGGAGTCACTCGGAACTCCCGTCGCCGGCAGATCGACGGACAACGGACGCCGACGGTCACGACTGCGTTGATCCGCTCGGCGTCGCCGTCGTAACCGTCTCGTCGTCTCGGGGAACCGCTACGGAAACAGATCCGTCCGATCCCGGCGGTGACGCTGTCGAGAACATCCTCGCAGAGGCGAGTCACGTCGTCACGTCACGCCTGACGATTCCCGACGATTACGTCCAGATCAAGACCACCGTGGGCGAATGCCTCGAACGTCCGGATGTCGATCTCGTCGTGACCACGGGCGGGACGGGAGTCACCGTTGACGACGTCACTCCGGACGCAGTGAGCGAACTCTTCGACCGAGAGCTCCCAGGATTCGGGGAAGCGTTCAGGCGGCTCTCGTGGGAAGAGGTCGGGACGCGCGTCGTCGCGACCCGCGCGACGGCGGGTATCGCCCGCGACGTCCCGGTGTTCGTGTTACCGGGAAGCGTGAACGCCGTCGAGCTCGCCACGGCGGAGATCATCGCTGAAGAAGCCCCGCATCTCGCCGGACTCGCGACGCGACACACAGTCGGTGAGGACGATGAGTGACGACGCGAGCAGCGTCTTGGAGACGGAGAGTTCCCAGCGATGACGCTCTACGGGATCGGGCTGGGGCCGGGTGTAACCGACCTGCTCACGGTTCGCGGTAAGCGACGGCTCAAGTCCGTTGATGTCGTCTACTCGCCGGGTCGCTTGTCGCGGCGCGTCGCGGCCGAGTACGTTCCCGACTCGAAACTGGGTGACCTCGAGTTCCCGATGACGACCGATCCCAACGAGTTACAGGCGGCGTGGCAGACGGCGGCCGCTGAAGTCGCACCGAACGCGCAAGACGCTGACGCGGCGTTCGTCACGCTCGGCGATCCCTGTATTTACTCGACGTTCGGACACCTGTGGCGGACGCTCAGTGATCAGCATCCGGACGTTGACGTTGAGGTCGTCCCAGGAGTCAGTAGTATGACGGCGTTCGCCTCCGTCCTCGGGGTCGATATCGATGCCGGCGCGGAGTTGACGCTCCGCGAGGCGACCGGCGGTACAGCGCCGATCGGACCGGACCGGTTGATCCTGTTCAAAGTGACCGACGCACCGACGACCCACAAAAAACTGGTCGAGGCAGGGTACGACGTGACGTTCGGCCGGCGACTCTTCATGGACACAGAAGAGACACTCGTTTCGAATGACCCCACCGATGTGACCGACCGGGACTACTACACGCTCGCGTACGCTGAGAAACGGAACGCAACTGACCCCGAGTGACGCGAGCCCTATCGGTCGTTCAGACCGGGCCGATGTGGGGAACTCAGGCGGTGACGCCGAGGCTCTCTAGTTCCTCGGTGGAGTATTCGGCGCGGAGTTCTTCGGTCGAGTGTTCGTCGACAATTTCCGCTTGCTCTTCATCGCTCATCTCGGTCAGCTCGCTGAAGCAGTGGCACATTACGATCGTATCTGAGGCCCATAGATACAAAATGCCTGTTAGCACGCTTCTTACGCTTATGTAATACAGGATCTGGGATAGCAACTATTAGCAATTATAGGACCCGCATTATTTAGTAAGACTACTATCCATCTAGTGAGTAATTGCTAAATCTACTATCTCAAATCATAGCATTTATTATTTAGTCTATCAGTATTAGCAATAGATGTCTCAATACACTCGGCGACGCCTCGTCGCAGCCGGAATTGGATTCACCACTATCAGCGCACTCGCTGGCTGTACGTCGAATGACGCCGACGGCGGTGACTCAACTGGAGATGGACCGGGAGCCCAGTCTTCGTTCTTCGTGTTCGGCGACTTCGCCACACACGTCGCGGGCGACGCCGCGACTGCCGAGACGCTCGTGCCGGTCGGCCAACACGGTCACGGCTGGGAGCCCGGTCCAGATATTCAGGGAACCATCCTCGAATCCGATCTGTTCGTCTACGGTACCGACGGCTTCCAGCCGTGGGTCGGCGACCTCATTACGAGCCTCCGTGACGACGGAGCAGATGTCGAAATGGTCCCCGTCGGCGAGGGGGTTGACCTCATCGAGGGAGGCCATGACCACGGAGGCGAAGACGAACACGGCCACGAAGAAGAGGAGGAACACGAAGACGACCACGACGAATCGCTCGGTGAGCATGCGATATCACACGCCTGCGGCCACATGGAAAGCGGCGAGACGGAGCCGCTCGCCGCAGCATCTGCTCAGGGAGACACTTCGACGTTTTCGCAAACACACCAGCCGTACGCCGTGGAACTCACCGAAGGGGCCAGCTATGTTAGGTTCGAGCCCGAAAGTGGAGGGACCGAAAAGTACGCTTTCTTCACTGATACCCACGAGACAGTGCGTCCGGTCGAGACATCGATCGTTCATGAAGCGCACAGCGTCGAGAGCTGTGACGCTATCGAGGAGTACTATGTCGTCGAAACAGACGCCAGCGCCGTCACGATAGAGCTGAGCGGTGATGCCGGGACCGTAGTGACGCTCCTTGCCGAAGGCGTCAGCGACGACCACAACCACGGCGAAGAAGACGAACACGGCCACGAAGAGGAACACGAAGACGAAGACGAACACGACCACGAGGGCGAGGACGAACACGACCACGGAGCGATGGACCCGCACTTCTGGCTCGACCCTCAGCGGGCCGCCCAAGCGGTCGGTACGCTTGAGGCAACGTTCGCCGAGATGGACGGGCAAAACGCTGGCGTGTACGCCGACAACGCGGCCGCCTACCGCGACCAGCTTGAGGACCTCGACGACGAGATCCAGTCGATCGTCGATGACGCGCCGAAGAACACGCTGTTCGTCGCCGGTCACGACGCGTTCCAGTACCTCGAAGATCGCTATGGCCTGCGTGTCGAGTCGCTGACGAGCCTCTCGCCGGACGACCAACCTACTCCACGAGACATCGAGCGCGCACAAGACATTATCGACGAACACGGGCTCGCACACGTCTGTGCTGACCCGCTGGAAGATCAGACCGCGGCCGAGCAGCTCGTCGAGGAAACCGACGCGACTGGGATGCTCCCGCTGACGGCGATCCCGGGGCAGACGAGTGAGTGGGCCGACAACGACTGGGGATACATCGAGATTATGGAGAACATCAACCTCGACACGCTCGAAACCGCGCTCAACGCATGAATAATACGGACCCTGACAGCACGTGTCCGAGCTGGAACGGAACGGAAGCACCCGGTCCGTCCGACCACCAGCGACCGGAACTCCTCGCGCTCGTCGTTAGGTCCACAGACGAGCCGACGTGTACGATCTATCCGCCGGACGTGGCGGCTCCATACCGGTCGACGACCTGGATCAGCGCGTCTGGTGACGACTTCGTACGTCTCGAACAGTGCCGATGACGACCGAAACAGCAGGGAGTGAATCACCCCGAGAACGCTCAACAGAGCCCGTCGTCAGCGTCGATGACGTCAGCTTTGCGTACGGGGACCTCCCCGTGATCGAATCGGTTTCGATCGACGTCGAACCGGGGGCGTTTCTCGGGCTCGTCGGACCGAACGGCAGCGGCAAGAGCACGTTGCTGAATTTGATGCTCGGTCTCCAGAAGCCGGACACGGGAGCGGTTCGGCTGTTCGGTGAGCCCGCGACCGAGTTCGACGCCGGCGAGCGGATCGGCTACGTGCCACAGAACGCGACGACCGCTGCGCAACGGATGCCGGTGACCGTTCGCGAACTCGTCACGATGGGACGATATCCACGGCGGCTCGTCGGTCGGTTCTCAGACGAAGACCGCCGCGCAGTCAACGACGCGCTCCGCGCGGTCGAGATCACGGACCTGACCGACCGGCGGGTCGGACAGCTTTCTGGGGGCCAACGCCAGCGCGTCTTCATCGCGCGTGCGCTTGCCGCCGAAGCCGACCTGCTCGCACTTGACGAGCCGACGGTCGGCGTCGACGCCGAGTCCAGGGAGGCCTTCTACGAGCTGTTAGCCGACCTCAACGACTCGGGGCTCACGATCATACTGATCGAACACGACATCGGCGTCGTCACGACGTACGCCAGCGAGATCGCCTGTCTCAACCGACGACTGTACTTCGACGGTGATCCCGAGGACTTCGTCGCTACTGACGCTCTCGCAGCCGCGTACGGTACCGATCAACACGTGCTGACTCACGATCACTGACCATGGTTTCCCCATCCCTCGCGACGACTCTGTTACAGGCGTCAGCAGACGGCTCTTCGCCGGGTCGGTTTTCGCCGGTCGAGAGCCTATGGCGACTCTTCGAATGGCTACTCGTCGACGTGTACGGAACCGGAATGAACCTGCTGGCCGAGCTGTTGGGCGTACGGATGCTCGGCTATCCGTACATGCAGCGAGCCTATCTCGCGGCGATCTGTATCGCGGTGATCGGCCCGCTCGTCGGCACGTTCCTCGTCCATCGCGAACTGTCAATGCTCGCCGACACGCTCGCTCACACCGCCTTCGCGGGCGTGGCGGTCGGGCTGTTCCTCAACGCGGCGCTATCGCTGTCGCTGTCGCCGCTGTTGACCGCCATGATCGTCGCCGTCGGAACGGCGCTGCTCGTCGAACTGCTGATCGATTACGCGGGGGCCTACAGCGATACGTCGCTGGCGATCGTCCTCACGACCGGGTTCGCGCTCGGAAGTGTCCTCATCACCGCGACAGACGGCGGAATCGCCGTCGGAATCGACGCGTATCTGTTCGGCAGTCTTTCAACCGTCTCGAAGGACAACGTCGGGCTGCTCGTCGCGATGAGCCTCCTCATCGGCACGCTCGTCACAGTCGCGTACCGTCCGCTGTTGTACGTCACCGTTGACGCAACCGCGGCACGGGCCGCCCGGATTAACGTTCGGCTCTACAAGCGCCTGATGGTCGTGCTCACGGCGTTCGTCGTCGTCAGCGCGATGCAGATCATGGGCGTGATCCTCGTCGCGGCGATGCTCGTCGTGCCGGTCGCCACGGCGGGATTCGTCGCACGGAGTTTCAAGCAATCGATACTGCTGGCGATCCTCGCGGCCGAGTTCGCCGTTCTATCTGGCGTGACGCTCGCGTATGTGTACGGAATTGCGGCTGGGGGCTCAATTGTCATCTCGGCGGCAGCGGTCTACGCGACGGTTCTCGTGGTGGCTAAAGTCGACATCCGGTGGGTGCTTCGGCTGCTCCCGACGCGTTCCGGACCGTCAGTCGAGCGTGCGGAGCAGGGGCTCGAAGCCGATGGCGGTGAGCGAGAGTGACGACCAACGACGCTCTCGAAGAACATCCGGCCGCCAACCGTCAGCCGTACGAATATGTGATCGTCGGCGGCGGGATCCACGGCACGTGTCTCGCGAACTACCTCCTCACAGAAGGAGAATACACGCACGACGAGATTCGAATACTCGATCCGCGCGAGGAGTTACTCGCGTCGTTCGGCAAAAAGGCTCGTCAGTGTGGGATTGAGACGCTTCGGTCGACGTTCGTCCATCATATCGATACCGAGTCGTTCTCGCTCGAGTCGTTCGCGGAAGGACACCACCGAGCGCACGAGCTTGTGTCGACGGAGAATCACCCCGATCGACCGACGCTTGACCTCTTTCTCGACCACGCGCGCGACATCATCGATCGCCGTGACCTCGACGACTGTCACCACCGGTCGAGAGTGACGGACATTACCCGGCCCACATCTCAGAAGGGCTATTTGCTGGAAACGGACACAGGAACGGTCGAGGCCCACCGCGTCGTTTTGGCTGTCGGACTCGGCGTGGCACCCACGCTTCCGGAGTGGACAACGTCGCTCTCGGACGACGCGCCGCTCGCACACGTCTGGGACGACAAGTTCGATCCGACAACGACGAGCGAATTCGAGGGGCGGACGTTCGTCGTCGGAGGCGGCATCACGGCCGGGCAGCTCGCCTGCTGTCTGGCAGAACAGACTGACGTGACGCTCCTGTCGCGTCACGAACTCGATATCGAGCTGACCGAGGCCGACCCGTACTGGATCAACTGGCGTCACATCGGCAAAGAAATCCACACATTACCACCGGGGTCGGAGGCTCGTCTCGATCGGATTCGGGCCGCCCGCAACGATGCTACAATCCCACCGTACGTTGAACGACGACTGACGGAAGCGTGTGACGACGGTACGCTCGAACTCCGACGAGGCGAAATCACGTCTGCGCACGGGACAGACGAGGGGTTGTCCCTCCGCTTCGACGACGGCACGAGGGTGACGGCCGCGCGGGTCGTCCTCGCCACCGGACTCGAACCCGTCCCGGAGCGGCCGGTGGTCGAACGCGTCAGCGAGTCGCTGTCGCTCGCACGTGGGGCGGAGGGGTTTCCCATCCTCGACGATCGAACGCTCGCGTGGAGACGGACCGACGGCACCGACTCCGCGGTGTACGTTTCGGGTGCGCTCGCGGAGCCCAGCGTCGGCCCCTTCGCTCGCAACATCGTCGGCGCTCGACGCGCCGCGGAACGAATCCTCGATCCCCCTGAGCAGGCGCGGGCAGAGTCGCTCCCGATGAGCTCTCGAGGCGGGTCCTGACGTGGGTACGACCGATCTCACGCTCGCCGTCTCGTTGGGCGCACTCGATCGACTCGCACGGCCCGACCACGCGCTCGAAGACGCCGCCACGTGGGCGAGCTACGTCGGGATCGTCTCCTCGGAGCCGTCGTACATTGAACGACGGCGGGTGCGGGAGGCCGACTATCATCAGGAGTTTCTGTCCGGGCCGCGTTCCGTAGCGGAGGCGCTCTCGGCCGTTCGAAACAACTTCCAGACGGAGCGGTACGTGTTCGTCGGAACCGATGAGACCAGCGGGGCGGTTGAAGCGGTCCCCGACTGGACGTATCAGTCGGTTGCGGACGCCGGGATGGCTGCGGACTGGAAACTGTCGACTCCCTCTACTGTGGACCGCGACTGGCCGTAGCGGCAACCGCTAGACCAGTTCTATTTAAACATTTATAAATTGATAATAATGGCGTGCTGAATAGAACGCGCGTATCTAGCATCTATGGCCGGAACACATGCTCCGAAATAATTGCGTTTGACTCAGTGTGGACAATAACAACTTCAAGTTCGTCAGCATGTGGGCTCTCACCTTCACGGAAGTCAGCCCCATTTTCCCCCGAATTTATTTCGAAGCGTATTGTTTCTCCTGCCTCCCACCTGTTATTGTCAGTTGGGTAATCCTCTATAATCACTTGATTCGGATCGTCATCACCAGCATCTCCATAACCCTTAGCAATCAGTCCATTATCCTGCTTCAGATTTGCGGAACTAATGGAATGACCTGTAGAGGGCAAATTAATCAACCGCTCTTTTTTATTCACACCGGAACCAGATGCACGAACGATAATTTCTATGTTTTTAACTTCCACATAATTTCCACCAATATGATTCACTTTAACAGCTTGATCGTTCGGCCCGATGACAAACTCACCGGTCGTTTGAGCCACTTGCGGTGCAGGTTCGTTAATATTCTCCACAAACCCAAGAGCAAAAACAGAGACTGTCGCCGCTAAAATAACGACAATTGCGACCATGAGAATAGTCGAAACAACAGGTGTGACAGCACGATCCTGCTGATTCATCACCATATTTATTCGCTACTAAGCAATACAGTTACCGGACTTGCTGCTGAATTGATCCTCTATATTCAGCACGGCTACTGATACTTATCAACAGACGATGATTTCTACAAAGCCGGCAGATGGTAACCGACAGCGTCCAAATAGTTCCTGAATCAGGGGTCGCACCCGTCAGAGAAACCGTTTGTCGGCCTGTTCCGATCGGATCGTCGACGCCGACGCGTCCATCCACCCCGTCTCCGTTTCGGACGGAACGTCGAACTCCGGAACATATGGCTTGATATCCAGCAACGGTGTTCCGTCGACGACGTCGATACCGCCTACCGTCAGTTTGCGTCCCTCAACGGACTTGACCGAGACCACGGAGAGCCCGATCGGGTTCGGACGTTGCGGGGCCCGCGTCGAGAAGACGCCGCGTCGCTCGTCGTCGAGAAACGGCTCGACGCTCAGCGGAGCGTCATCACCGGACGCGTGAAAGTGGTACAACAGGATACAGTGCGAAAACCCGTCGAGGTCTGCCAGTCCGTCCGCAAACGACGGGTCGAGCTCGACGGTTCCCGTTACCGAATCTGCGCCGACAGGCTGAATCGGCATCCCCTCGGGCGATTCAAACGGGGTCCGGATCACCCCGATCGATTCGTAGCTAAACGTGTCTGTGGGCACGACCGTGTCTCGGCCTGTGGGGGAAAAGTCAGTATCGTAATTGAGGGTGCGGCTGTACCGTACCGGGGAGTGACTGATTAGTGACTCTCGTGGACGTGCTCGCGCAGTGAGTCGGTCCCTTCGAACTCCTCGTCACACACGGCACATCGGTCGTGGTGTAAGGCGACGTGCTGGGTCACACCGGCAGCGCTCTGGAACTGTGCATCGCAGTTGGTGCATGCGTACGACATTACATTAACAATCTAGACCCATATATACAAGAATGTTATTAAGAACTGGTGTACGACAACTGCTTTAGAATATTAATTAGAGCCACGGGCTAACTAATTCCCGTGCGCACAACGAGAACCGACGAACCAGACGAAGCGTTAGCGCAGTTGGTCCGCCCGCTCTCGGAGCGGTGTCGGTAGGCTCGCGTCGTCGGCCAGCGCCGCGAGTTCTGTTGTCGCTTGGCACCGACCGAGCCCGTTCAACGCCTGCCGGCGGAACGACCCGTTAAAACCGTCTGCGACGACGATAACGCGGAGCTGCGTCGTCGCGGCGATCTCGGCGAGTTCATCGATCGCCGCTGTGCGGGTCTCGCGTGGCGCGTTCTTGTCGACGGCCGTCCGGAAGAGGGAGCGTGGCGAGGACATCGTCAGTCTGCGAGGCCGACCTCCTCGGCGCTGTCGTCGGTCGTCTCAGCCGACTCCTCGGTACCCTCGCCAGGTTCGTTATCATCCTCGACATCCCACGTCGGGAACCGGTCATCGAAGGCGGTCCAGTCGGCGTCCATCTCCTCGTCGGTCAGCAGGGCCGCGTCGAGGTCACCGCGGAGCGCGTCGTGGTCCATATCCGTCCCAATAAGCACGAGTTGTGTCCCCCTGTCACCCCACTCGTCGTCCCATATCTCTTCAAATTCCGGATTGGCCTCGAAGTAGGTCTCACGCTCTTCTTCGGGGAGCGTCGCGATCCAGTCGCCGGCCGACCCGACTCGGATCGACTGTCCCGCGACGTTCAGTCCGAGCGCCGTCTGCTCGCGACCCGCCACCCAGAAGTGGCCCTTCGAGCGGACGACGTTCGCGGGGAACGCGTCGAGCAGATCGGCGAACCGCTCGGGGTGGAACGGACGACGCGACGTGTAGACGAACGACGTGACGCCGTGTTCTTCCTCGGCGGACTCGTGTGGCTGCTGGAGTTCCCGTACCCACCCCGCGGACTGACTCGCTTCCTCGAAGTCGAACCGGCCCGTGTCAAGGATCTCATCGGGATCGACCGCGCCGTGTTCCGTTCGGATGATTTTCGCACGCGGCTGGAGGACCTCGAGCATCTCCTCGATCTCGTCGAGCGTCGCCTCGTCGACGAGGTCGCACTTGTTCAACAGGAGGACGTCACAGAACTCGATCTGCTCGATGAGCAGGCTGCCGAGGTCCTTCTCGGTGTCCCCGTCCATGAGCGACTCTTTTGAATCGAACGCCGTCCAGAACTGGTGGGCGTCGACGACGGTGACCGTCGTGTCGAGTTCGTAGTAGTCCATCACCTCGATGCCGGTCTCTTCGTAGAACTCCGTCGGGTCAAGGTCGCCCTGATCGAATCCCATGGTGAGCGTCTGTGCGACAGGTAACGGTTCAGCGACGCCCGTCGATTCGATGACGAGGTAGTCGAACTCGCGGGCCTGAGCGAGTTTCGCGAGCGCGTCGAGCAGGTCGCCGCGCAACTCACAGCAGATACACCCGTTCGACAGTTCGATCAGGTCCTCGTCGTCTTCGGAGATATCCGAGTGCTCGGCGACGCGTTCCGCGTCGACGTTTACCTCGCCCATGTCGTTGACGAGGACCGCGATATCCAGGTCCGTTCGCGTGTTCAGAAGGTTGTTCAACACGGTCGTCTTTCCCGCGCCGAGGTTGCCGCTCAATACCGTGACGGGGATCGTCTCTCGATTCATCTGTTATTAAGACTATAGTGTATATTATTTATATTTGGCTATTGAGTTTCAGTTGTTGCTAATAATGGCCTCGACAAACCTCCGAAAGTGCGAGTCGCTTGACGCGGTGATCGTCGGCGCGGGTGCTGCCGGCGTCGGAACCGGCGTCATCCTCGAAGACCTCGGTCTAGATTCCTACGCGATTCTCGACCGAGAGGCGGTCGGCGCGTCGTTCAGGCAGTGGCCCGACGAGATGCGACTGATCACGCCCTCGTTTCCGAGCAACAGCTTCGGCTGTCGAGACTTGAACGCCGTTACCACTGACACGTCGCCCGCGTTCGCGCTCGACAGCGAACATCCGAGCGGTGAAGCGTACGCCGAATACCTCGACGGAGTCGTCGAGTTCTACGACCTCCCCGTCCGGACCGGCGTCGACGTGGAGTCGGTACAGCGTCACGACGACGAGTTCGTCCTCCATACGTCGAGTGGTCCGATCCAGAGCCGGTTCGTCGTCTGGGCGACCGGCCAGTTCGGCCGGCCGAACGACGAGCCGTTCCCGGGCGCGAGCCACTGCGTTCACAACACTCGGGTCGGGTCGTGGAGCTCGTTCGCCGACGAGTGCGTCGACGACCCGGTCGTGGTCGTCGGCGGGTACGAGAGCGGGATCGACGCGGCGCTCGCGCTCGCCGACGCGGGGCGAGAGACGATCGTTCTCGACGAGGAGGGGCCGTGGCGGTTCCGCGGGCCCGACCCGAGCGAAGTGCTCTCGCCGTACACGAGCCAGCGGTTGCGCGAAGCGTTCGAACGGCACGCGCCGATCACGCTCGAAGACGGCGTCCGCGTCGAACGGGTCGAGCGCGCAGAGAGTGATAATGAGTCGTTCGAGGTCGTTAGCAAGGACGGTGAGACGTTTGCGACGCGGAACCGACCCGTGCTGGCAACGGGGTTCCAAAGCGGACTCGGCCCCGCAGACGAGCACTTCGCGTTCGACGACAGCCGACCGGAACTGACCGACCGAGACGAGTCGACGACGACTCCCGGGGTGTTTCTGGTCGGCCCACAGGTGTCACACAACGGCCAGCTGTTCTGTTTTATTTATAAGTTCAGACAGCGCTTCGCCGTGGTCGCCGACGAAATAGCCGCCAGACTCGATATCGACCGTACTCCCCTCGAAGAGTATCGTGAGAAGGACATGTTCCTCGAGGACCTGTCCTGCTGTGAGCCCGACATGTGCGACTGCTAATCATGACACGAGACACATCGAACGAAGACGGTAGCATCGAGCGATCGACCGAAGCGAGTAACGATGATCGACACGTCTGTCGGGTGACCGGCCGCGAACAGGGTCTCGTCGGGAAGTACGACATCTGGCTCTGTCGGCAGTCGTTCCGCGAGCTGGCCCCCGCTATCGGGTTCGAGAAGTATGACTGAAAGGCGGGAGCGACCGGCCGACACACCGGCTGCGGAGGATGCCGACAGAGAGACCGTCGTGGTCGTCGGGAAGGAGAGCGTCGGGAAGTCCGAACTCGTCTCCTCACTCACGGGCGACCGGCCGACCAGCGGGAACTTCCGCGGCACCACCACCCGCAGTGAGCGGTACACGACCGACGGGTACGAGTTTGTCGACACGCCCGGTATCGTCCTCGATACCGACACCGAGGGAACGCGGGACGCACTGGCGCAGGTCGACGAAGACGAGACAGTGTTGCTCGTCGTTCCGGCGACGGACATCGACGACGACCTCGACGCGCTACTGCCGCTGGTCGAATCCCATCTCGGAGCCGTGGTCGTCACCTTTTGGGACAAAGTCGAGGAGCGAACCGAAACCCGCCGCGCACTCGAGGAACTGAGCGCCGACATCGGCGTTCCGGTCGCCCCCGTCGACGCTCGCACGGTCGAGCGGCCGATGGTCGACGGCGGGACACCGGAAGCGAGCGCCGGAACGTCGACCGACGCCTACGGGAAGATCATGGACGCATTGGCCCAGCCGGGGATTTTCCCGAACGCTGCGCGCAAGCAGGTCGGTCGGCGGATCGAGCCGCCGAAAACGGTGTTCGAGTGGCCGATCATCGGTCCGCTGGTGAGCCTGTTGCTCCTGTTGGTCCCGGCCGGCGCGGCGGTCTGGTTCGCAAACACACTCGCCGTCGAACTCGATCCAATCGTGGGGGCTGCCTTCGAGCCGCTGGTTGCGGCCGCTGAACGACTTCCAGAGTCGCTAGCAGTACTGCTGACGAACGAGTACGGTTTGCTATCGATGGGACCCTTTTTGTTGGTCTGGGCCGGCCCAACGATGCTCCTCTTTGCGGTGATTCTCAGCGTGTACAAGGACACGGGCGTTGTCACCCGCATGACCGTCGCACTACATCCGACGATGCGACGGATCGGCCTCTCCGGCCGGGACCTCATCCGGGTCGTGATGGGCTTCGGATGTAACGTCCCCGCGGTGGTCAACACCCGCTCGTGTTCGGACTGTACGCGATGTACGACCATTTCGGCGATCTCGTTCGGCTCGGCCTGTTCGTACCAGTTTCCCGCGACGCTTGCGGTGTTCGCGGCGGTCGGTATGGGCTGGCTCGTCGGGCCCTACCTGCTCGTGTTGGCGGCGACGACGTTCATTTACGTCGAACTGATCGCGCCCGCTGAAGCCCGAGAGTCGACCACCGTGATCGACCGCCGAACGTTCCTCCAGTGGCCAGACCCGAAGGCGGTCGCCCGTGAGGCCTGGAGCGCGCTCAGGGAGTTCTTTATGAAGGCACTCCCTGTCTTCGTCGTCATCACCTTCGTCGCTGCCGCGCTCGACCGTCTCGGCGTGATCGACGCGCTGGGATCGGTGCTTGGACCGGCGATGAGTCTGTTCAACCTCCCGGCAGATGCCGCGCTCACAGTCGTGCTGGCGTCGATCCGGAAGGACGGGATCGCCCTGCTGACTGCCAACGGCGCATCGACGGCGGCCACGCTCTCGCCGGTACAGGTACTCGTAGTCGTCTATCTCGCGGGGGTCTTGCTGCCGTGTCTGGTGACAGCGTTTACCGTTGCCCGCGAGGTCTCACCACGATGGGCTCTGACAATGATGCTTCGGCAGGCGGTTGCTGCGATCGGCTTTGCGGCCGTGATCGCGCGGGGAGGTGTAGTCGTCTTCGGCTGATCTCTGGGAGATCTAGAGAGCAGAATCCTCGGTCAGACTCATCTCCGAAAATTTGGATAGGAAAACACGCATCAATTCTATCCCCCAAATATTGTGTATATAGGGTGCCGAAACACCAACGATGACCAATGAGATAGACATCCCGAGCGAACCACGAGCTGCGGTCGACGCGCTGGCCAACCATCTAACTGCGACCGCAGACCGGCCAGTACCGCCAGCGACGAACCGCTGGCTCGGTGAAGCCGAAGCTGTCGCCCGCGATGCTACCAGCGACGACCTTGACACCCCAACCAGACGGAAACGCGTTCGACAAGTCGCTACACTGCTTGAGTCGGCTGACAAAACGGACGACGCGGTCGCCGATCGCCACATCGAAGCGGCGATTGAGTGCTGTCAAGTCGCTCTTGCTGACGAGTGAGTCGGACACTAGTCGTACGGAGCCACTCTCTCGTCACTAACTAAATTCTAATTTGCGGGGAAACCAAATTAAACCTCACTAAGTTATTCTCTTTCGTTAAAGAAACCAATATAAGTTACAAAAGAGTGTTCCAGCGCATCACACTTATGTTCGTAGTCTCTGAAGAATAGTTTGATGAGTTCAAAACAAGACGATCTCAAGGAGACGAACACCGAGGCCCGCTTCGAGTTCAAGAAGGAGGAGAAGTCCGCCTTCCAGACCGAGAAGGGTCTCACCGAGGAGACAGTCCGTGTCATCTCCGAGGACAAGGGTGAGCCGGAGTGGATGTTAGAGCGCCGCCTGCGCGCGCTCGAGCAGTTCCAGCAGATGCCGATGCCGACCGACTGGCCCGGCCAGCCGGACCTCAGTGAGGTCGACGTCGACGAGATTATCCCGTACATCCGGCCGGACGTCGACGTCCGTGCCGGCGTCGACGACTGGACCGAACTCCCGGACGAGATTCAGGACACCTTCGACAAGCTGGGCATTCCAGAGGCCGAAAAGAACGCACTCTCCGGCGTCGGTGCCCAGTACGAGTCCGAAGTCGTGTACCAGAACATACAGGAGCGGTGGGAGGAGAAGGGCGTCATCTTCTGTAACATGGACGAGGCCGTCCAAGAACACGAAGAACTCGTCCGCGAGCACTTCATGACGAAGTGCGTCCCACCGAGCGACAACAAGTTTGCCGCGCTTCACGGCGCGATCTGGTCCGGCGGCTCGTTCGTCTACATTCCCGAGAACACCACCGTCGACATGCCGGTCCAGGCGTACTTCCGGATGAACAGCGAGGGGATGGGCCAGTTCGAGCACACGCTCATCATCGCCGAAGAGGGCTCGGAGGTCCACTACATCGAGGGCTGTTCCGCCCCGAAGTACTCGAAGTTCAACCTCCACTGTGGCGGTGTCGAAGTGTTTGTTGACGAGGATGCCCATGTTCAGTACTCGACCGTTCAGAACTGGTCGAAGAACACGTACAACCTGAACACGAAACGCGCCATCGCCGAGAAGGGCGGGCGCATGGAGTGGATCTCCGGCTCGATGGGGTCGAAGGCGACGATGTTGTACCCGTCGACGATCCTGAAGGGCCGCGGCGCGTCCGACAACCACATCACCATCGCGATGGCCGGCGAGGGCCAGGACATCGACACCGGTGCGAAGGTGTACCACAACGCGCCGAACACGAAGTCTACCGTGGAGTCGAAGTCGATCGCGAAGGACGGCGGCCGCACGAACTACCGCGGTCTCGTCCACATCGCCGACGGCGCGGAGAACTCCTCGACGGCCGTCGAGTGCGACGCGCTGATGTTCGACAACGAGTCGACCTCCGACACGATGCCGTACATGGAGATCAACGAGTCGAAGGTCGACGTCGCCCACGAGGCGACCGTCGGCAAGATCGGCGACGAGGACATCTTCTACCTCCAGTCGCGCGGTCTCGACGACGACGACGCGAAACAGATGATCGTCTCGGGGCTTCATCGAGCCGATCACGGAGGAGCTGCCGATCGAGTACGCCGTCGAGCTGAACCGGCTCGTCGAGCTCGAGATGGAGGGCTCCCTCGGGTGATTTGATGCCGGAGTGTGCACACTGCGGGGGACACGTCTCGCAGCGATTCGTGACCGTGTTCGGCTTGGACGGCGGTGACGTCGTTGCCTGTCCGGCGTGTTCCAGTCAAGCGAACATCGCTGAGACGGTGTTAGACCGTCGCTGACAGCGAACCATGGAACACTGCTTCGCGTGCGACACTGACTACGGGTATCTTGGAACGACGCCACACGAGGGGTCCTGTCCAGCCTGCGGCTCGTCGACCGTTACGCCGGCAGGCGAACTCAGTGTCGTCGACACGACAGCGTGGGAAAGCGCCAATAGTCTCTCGACGATCCACGTGACGGCGGTCGACGCCCGAGCCCGTCGCTTCGAGTTTGTCGTTGCGGCGCGTCGCGGGCGCGGAGAACTCGTCTGTCTCGCGATCGACGGAACAGAAGTACCCACTGACACAGTGTGGTCGGTTCCGGCTGCCGTCGCCACGAGAGTTACCGCACACGGGATCAGAATTGGCGACTCGACATCGGCTCAGAGCGCATGACGAACAGTACAGGCCAGACACCAGGTCAGTCGCGTTTGTTCTGTTCCGGTCACGAGTGGTGATGTCACAGAAGTAACGAGCGAACTACCGAAGAGCGACTTGACACCGTTTCTCGCAAAGACGAGAGAGACGGACACTCAGCAAGCGAAGGCAGCAACAGGCGGCCTGTGACCGATTCGGTTTCGGAGGCAAGAGGACAGACGGTCCCAAGATCGAACCACCTGTCCGGAGTGTTGCGGGCGACTTCGTCAAGCTGATGATGACGTGGACGCAGTCTGTGACGACTGTGGACTTGTTGTGCCAGATGCGACACTCGATACGAGTATCACGCTGTACACGTCGAGCGGAACCGACGGTCAGGAATCTCACGTCGGGGCACCGAGCACAAACCTCTTACACGATAAGGGGTTGTCAACGATAATCGGGTGGCAAAACACCGACCTGAATGGAAACACGCTACCCGGGAAACGGCGACAACAGATGCGTCGCCTTCGGCGGTGGGACGAGCGGTTCCGACGACGCTCATCGTCCGATAAAAATCTCATATACGCGTTCGGTGAGACCAATCGCATGGCTTCCGCGCTCGGCGTCCCCCAGAGCACCCGCGAGACGGCGGGCATTATCTATCGACGCGCACTCGGCGATGGTCTCCTTCCGAGTCGGGCTGTTGAAAGCGTCGGCACTGCGGCGCTGAACGCGGCGAGTCGTATGGACGATGCCCCACGCTCTATCGACGAGGTCTCAACGGTGAGCCGTGTCGAACAGATTCGCGTTGAGCGGGCATATCGACACGTCTCACGTGAGCTCGGGCTGGAGATTGTTCCGATAGATCCACGTTCGTTTATGCTGAATTCGGTACATATAGAAAGTTGATTCCCAAGTTCCTATACGAGGGCGTGATATTTTATCAGTTCATGTGAAATTGTACATATGAGTACAAACTATACAACGCAGTCAGACAGTCTTATTCAATGGCCGTCGAATCCAGTCGGATATGTGGCGATTCTTTTGGCCTTCATTACTGGACTCATTCACCTCGTAGCGACGACACGGGCTATTGAGATGAGCGTCGTGCTGGCGGTCCTCTTCGTGCTTAACGGACTGGGCTTCCTCGGCGGGGCAGCACTGCACTTCACCCGGTTCTGGCGGCGATCGTTGTTCCTCGTGGCTGCGGTATACTCACTAGTAACGATTCTCGCGCTGTTCCCGTTTCGGGGCTGGGGGATTGAAGCGTTCTACATGCACGGGGGAATTAACCCAATTGTTACTATCACAAAAGTCGCTGAGGCCTTCCTTGTGATCGTGTCGGCCTATCTGTATAGATGCAGTGATGAATAATTACGGCTATTCAACTAAATACAATTCTCTATCTTCAGGCGCAGAGGATATCACTCAGTTACGCCAATAGCCTCAATTTGTACTGCTGCGTCACTTGGTAATTCCTCAGCCCCGACAACTGTTCGTGATGGCCGTTGGCCGTCAAAAAACTCATCGTAAGCCTGCGTAACTGCCTCTGATTGGTCAATCTCCGTCAAATATACAGTCGTACGCATTAGATTTCGAACGTGAACGCCGGCTTCTGCAGCTACATTCGACACATGTTCGAGCGCAGCGAGTGTCTGCTGTCGGATACCTTTTTTTCTTGCTACCTCATCAGGGAGTTGGCCATCGAAGAAGACCAATTGTGAGTCGTGATTACGCACACTGTACGGGGTTGTTGTCAAGTTATCTCGTTGGTGTCGGGTTACATTGGATGTCATTTTAATCACTTAGTTTTGAGTTTCCTGGTGGTTTGTCGTTGGCTGCTCTGAACTCGAGAAAGTCGTCGTACTGATCGACGACCAGCGTGGAATCGGCCCGTGGCTTCGCGGTACAACTGAGTACGTAACCGGCTTCACGGTCTTCATCATAGTACCGACGCGCGTTCGGATGGGTGACCTCGCCGTCAATCAAACGGGCAGCACATGTGGTACACCAGCCCTGCTGGCAGTCAGCTTGGAGCCAAATCCCCGCTGAACGCGCGGCCGCGAGAATTGTCTCATCCTCATCAACGTCAATTGTATGCGTTTCACCGGCACCATCTAACGACGACTCTTCCGGAATAACAATCGTCACGGACCACGTTTCGTTCGGTGATTGGCTCATAAAATGCGGGTGCGGTAGTGGGAGACCGACTATTAGACGGTCAGGCTGAGTCGTTAAACTGAGTATTCTTTGTGTACGGTGCGTCGCCCGGCTCGCCGCGAGCAAAGTGGCCGGCCGGATTAATCTCGTCGTCCCGTTCCTTGCTCAGCAGCTCAATGAACCAGGCTTCATGATCTATCTCCTCATTAAGAATCCGCTGAGCCATGTCGTAGGTCCGCGGGTCGGCGCCACGGGTCATGTCACAGATCTCGCTCCATGTTCGGATCGCACACCGCTCAGCTTCTAGCAGCACTTCGAGGATATCTGCTACTTCGAGATCGGATGTGTCAAAATTCCCTCCGTCATCCATCGGGGTCGGAACCCCGGCATCAGGACAGGAAGCCCGATCCGCAAAATCACGGATGTCGTTCGGCAGTGAACCCTCGAGTTCGTAGACTCGAGGCACAACGAGTTCGAAGTGTGCTCGGTCTTCGAGACGCGCGTCTTCGGTGATCTCCTTGTAATCCTCCTCACCAGCGAGGTGCATCCGGAGGTTCGTGTAGTAGTAGTAGGTTGTGAACTCCGCGCCAATAGCGTCAATCAGTTTCTCGCGTAGCTCTTCAGGATCGACACCTCGCTCTCGAATGACTTCAGCTCCAACTCGCTTACTCGTATCACCCGGTTCAACAGCGCCACTTCCGTGCTCTTTCTCTTCGGACATTGCAACTCTGTATATCGCCGTCATAAGGATCAAAGTTGGTTTAGCAATAGCCAACTATTTTGATTTTTGATCTCAAAGGCTCTTGTTTCAAGTGTTTTTTCTTCGAGTATCTCTTAGCTATAGATAAGATGACCGGTAACTCTACCACAGTAGAAGAGATGCGCGAGTTTGAGTTCGTCCTCCAGTTCGAGTCTGGAGCTGACGAACTGATGGACATCTTTCGACAACATGAGAAACTCTCTCTGTGGTCATCGGCTATTTTTATAAACGACAATAATATGTGGCGACTCGATCACGCAAAGGGGACGAAAGAAGCTTTGAGTGCGTTTGACAAGGTGTTTTTAGATGAGACACGTTGTAACGAGTGCTTTGACGTGAGTGGTTGTGCTACAGAGCGTGCGTACAAGGTTCTCGATCAACAGGAGACAAGCCGGACAATCTACACGCTTCGTCAGGAAATCGAGGAATGCTATTCGTTACCACATTTTGTATTTGATCATGTTCAGAAGGGGACCGTATTCGAATCTCGTCGAATCGGGAACGAGTACCGCTGGCGCGTACTCTTCCCCGGGGGCTGCCCTATTGGCGATGTGTACGATACGATGGAATCGCATCTTCGCGACGGGGTATCACTCTCGGTATCTCATCTCACCAGTGCCGGAAATTGGGACGCAACCGAGAGAGTTGCGACTAACTTTTCGACGGAACACTGGCAGGTGCTGAAAACCGCAGTTGATCACGGATATTATAATCGGCCACGGGAAGTCTCCGTTGCTGATTTAGCGTCAATACTCGATGAGCCACGCTCAACTGTCCAGTACCGTCTTCGGACAGCGGAGGATCGGATCCTATCACAATTTGTTAAACAAACGCTCTGAGATTACTCTAGTTTTGGGTTAGCTTGGACGCCATACGTGCTTCCAGTGCGAAACGCGTTGTACCCCATAGTCATTGCGCGCGAGTATCGCCGCACCCGTAAGCAGTTCCACGGCCCGACGGAGTGCGTTTCGAAGTTCCTGAACGCCTCGGGGATGCTCTTAAGTAACTGATCCTCACCCACGTATTCGATCCGCTCGTACCCCAGTTCGTACGCATCTATGTCGGTTATTCGGCCACCCAGCGCTTAGGCGAGGAACTGGTGGCCCCAACAGATTCCGAGTATCGGTACATCCGACCGGTGAACACGACGGATCTACTCTGTCGCCTCGTAGATCTAGTCCTGGCCGTCATACACTGAAGTCTGGGAGCCGCTGATGACGATGCCGTCGAAGCGCCAGCCCGCTGTGGACACCGGTGGCAGAAACCCGCCGTCACTGACCTTGTAGACAGTGAAATTCGCCGAGTTCATGACGGAGACCAAACAGCCCCGCTTGACCGATCCGACTCCGATACAACCGACCTACGGCTGCTCGAAGTCGACGTCAATGCCTCGTTTTACGAGGAGTGTCACGCGCCCGGTGCCGTCGGCGTCGACTGGCGGACCGACCTCCGGTCGGCGGAGGCGCACGACATCCTCTCGCCGGCGGAGATGACCGCCTTCCTCGAATCGAATGGGATCGCCGAGGAGACAACCGTCGTGATCTGCGGCGACAGCAAAAGCTGGTTCGCGGCCTACCCGTACTGGCAGCTCGTCTATTACGGCCATCCAGATGTCCAGATCATGGACGGCGGCCGCAAGTATTGCTGGAACACAGCTACCCGACCGCGACCGAGTCTGTCGACCCACCAGACGTTATGTACGGCGACGCGCCCGATGGGCCAACTGGGCCGGAGGTTCGGGCAGGCGAACGGACGCGCGAGCGGCGCTTGGAACGGAGACGAAGCTGGTCGACGTGTGGCTACCCGAAGAATTCCGCGGTGAGATCATGAAGCTGCCCGGCAGCGACGAGGGGGCGATGCGGGGCGGTCACGTCCCCGGGGCGACGAACATGTTCTGGGCCGAGAACGTCCGTTCTAATGGCCTGTTCAAGTCGCGCGAGGAACTCGTGGACGTGTACGGGTCGCGGGGGATCGCCCCCGACGACGACGTGATCGTCTACTGTCGGATCGGCGAGCGGTCGTCAATCACGTGGTTCGTCCTTGAGGAGCTGCTCGGATACGAGTACATGTGGCACTACGATGACTCCTGAACGAGTGGGAAACATGATCGGCGTCCCGATCGGGGTCGGCGACCCCGACGGCAGCGGCTAGCCGCTGCCTCCGAGCGACGGTGACACCGGACTTGTCATATGACAAATGGACACACTAGCCGCCGTGCGCCCAAACGGTTATGATGAGCGGGTCTCATGTCGAGCCAAGAGCGAAACGCACAGTAGACCGGTACGGAGGCCGGCAAATCGAACCCGTCTTGAGAGTTCGCGATGAGTGACACTGGATCGAAGCGCGCCGAATCGCAGTCCGTCCGGCAGATCCTCGACGCGCTAAGCGAGGAGACAACCCGGACGATTCTGTCCGTGCTCGACGAGCCGACCTCGGTCGCTGAACTCGTCGAGGAGTGTGACATCGCGATGTCGACGGCGTACCGGCGCTTGGACACGCTCAACGAGCTGGACCTAGTGACGGAACACGTCGCGATCGACACGGACAAGGGCAGATACCGACTATTTGAGCGCAACGTGAACGGCTTCACGATCAGCGTCGACGAGGCCGGTCGTATCAGAACCCGCGTCGAGCGGCCGACCGACAGTCCCGATGAAGAGATGACGTGGCGGCCGAGTAGGAGGTAACGGCGTCTCAGGCTGAGGGGTTCCCGCTCTACTTTCGGCAGGCCGTCATCCCGCGCCTATTATCCCGTGAGCATGTACGGCAGACGATAATCGAGAACCGACAATCGGGGAGTACATGACCCGCGAAGTGGAGACGGTTAGCCCGGATAAGACGGTAGCGACCGTCGCGCGCCGCATGGCTGACAGCGACGGACACGCAGGGTTCCCTATCACGCAGAGTCGAACCGTGAAAGGGTTCGTCTCGGCCGGTAACTTGCTGCTTGCGGACGACGATACCCCCGCGTTCACGGTGATGACGAAGGACCAGATCGTCGCGCACCCGACAGGAAGGTAGACGACGCTGCCCGGGTGATCCTCAGGTCCGGGCTACAGCGGCTCGCGATCGTCGACGACGCCGACAACCCCGCTGGGATCATCTCGAACAGCGATGTGGTCCGCTTGTAGATCGAGCGCGCGACACCCAGAAAGATCAGAAATCTGGTACGTACCCACTCGTAGATCCACGGCGTCGGCCTCGACAAGGAGCGCTGGGAGGTGGCGATCTCCGTGTTAACCCCGACACAGGCCCGCGTATACGCCGATTGTCTCCATGGGCGCCAGACGAGTCGACCACGGGCTCGTTGAGTCGCTCGTTGTCATCGACAACGGCGGCGCGCTCTCCCCCGCCGACGGCCACTACCAGGCGATGGCCGCGCGAAGCCAGCATTGAGACGATGGACGCGTGCGTGATCGTTCCACGGACCCCGGTCGAACTCGGGATGGCGAAGACCGCGCAGAAGGAAGGGCTCCGCGTCGTCGAGAGCGTCGAGATTGTCGACTCGATAACCGTGGACCTTATCGCCGCCGTTGTGACGTAGTCTTTGGTGCGGGCACTGCGTGACAGCGGGGTCTTCTTCCAGCAGACGCCGATCATCGGTGAGACGAACCGAGATTGACTCGGCGAGGTCGACGGTGTAGCCGTGGTTTACGACCTACAGATCTAGTCTGTAGCTAACTTACCGTCGCAACGGCCCACGTCTGAACCGATATCGAAAAGCTCGCCGACGCCAACGCAGTGGTCTACAAGCTCATGTTTTGTATCCCTCACCCTCGATCGGACCGCTAAACACGCCATAGAGGAATTTGAAGTACCACAGTACGAGGAGAAGCGCCGGAAATCCGAGAATCGTCACGAGATTCAGCGCTAACGGTGAGACAACCGCTTCTCGAACCGTCAAACCGGTCGGCGGATAGATAGTTGGATACAGCAGGAGCGCGACCAGCAGGCTCAACAGCGCAGGAAGCGCGAGCGCGCCCACCAGCCAAGTACGGTACTCGCCGCGCAGGGCAAGAACACTCCCGCCTCCTCCCGCAACAACCGACAAGAAGACAATCGTACCTACAGGAAGCGAAAGAACTGTCTCAGCAGCACCTCCGGCATCAGTTACAACGACAGTCGTCAGCAGGGCAACGACCCCAATCAAGTACACCAGCGTCGCGATGATTCCGTACATCCGCAGGTCCGACGCTAACTGTGGCCCGGTTTTAGCCGTCAGAAAGGCCGCCCCTGTGACGACAGAGACGGCGACGAGGCCGACACCGGTCAGCAGTGCCGGCAGCGACAGTGTCGGCACGTCGAAGACCCACCGACCGGCGAGAGTGCCGAACAGCAACGGCGCGAGGAAGCTCCCTCCAATAAAGGAGTAATCCCAGTACCGCTTCCACCGCTCGTCGTCGCGCTGTTCGCGCATTTCTGGGCCGAGCCCTCGGAAGAGCAGCGCGAGCACGAAGCCGATCGCAAGGAGGTAGTGGTCGGCCAACACTCGGGAGTACACCCGCGGGAATGCCGCGAGCAGCATCGTTCCGAAGGCGACGACCCACACCTCGTTCGCGTCCCAAACCGGACCGAACGCCGTCAAGAACGTCTCCTTCTCGTGTTCGTCGTCGCGCGTCGCGTACAGTATCCCGATTCCGAAGTCGAACCCGTCGAGGGTTACGTACATCGCCAGCGCGAACATGACGACGCCGAACCAGATCTCGGGGAGCGCGTCGACGAGATACGCGTCGACGAGCAACAACGGCTCAGTCATCACTGGTCACCTTCGGAACCGGACCGTACCAGCGGTCGTCGTCTGATAGCTTGACACCGAGTTCGCGAAGCTCGTCTCTGACTAGCCACCGCAGCACGTAGAGGGCCACCGAGATCAGTCCAATATAGATGACGACGAACCCTACGAGTGTCAGAGTCGCTTCCGTTCCGGTCAACGTCGACGAGACGGCCTCGCTAGTTCTGAGTTCGCCCTGTATGACCCACGGTTGACGGCCGATCTCGGTGACGTACCACCCCGTAAGCAGCGCCGCGTAGCCGAGCGGCGACGCGGCGATGATCGCCTTCAGGAACCGATCGCTCTCCGAGAGGCGTCCGTCGTAGATGAGATACCCGCCCCACAGCGCCAGCCCGATGAACAGGAATCCGAGCCCGACCATGAATCGGAACGACCAGAACACCATCGCGACGGGCGGGTTCTCTTCGTACTCGTTTAATCCAAGCACCTCGGCGTCGAAGTCACCCCCGCTAGCGAGGAACGACCCGACGCCCGGGAGACTCACTGTAAAGAGGTTCTCCGCTTTCGGATCGGTGATCGCGTCGATGCTCTTCGGGAACGCGAGCAGGTGTAAGTCCGCCGTGCCGGTCTCGTAGTGAGCTTCCATCGCCGCGAACTTCTGCGGCTGTGTATCTGCGACGTGACGACCATACGCGTCGCCGTGGAGAGCCTGTAAGGGAGCGGTGACGAGCAGGATGATAACTGCGATTTTCAACGCTGTGTTCCATGCGGCGGCGTCGCGCTTCTTCCAGACGATGTACGCCGAGACGCCGGCGACCAGCAGCGCGACGGAAATCACCGACGCATTGACCATGTGTACATACATCCAAGGCATCCGCGGAGTAAAGAACGCGGCAATCGGATCGGTTAGCTTCGCAACCTCCATTCCGTTGCGCATGACCATCTCGAAGCCCTGTGGAGTCTGCATCCAAGCGTTGACGATCAGGATCCAGAAGGCCGACAACCAAGCTCCGACTCCAACTAGTACCGACGAGAGGATGTAGGTCCGATTGCTGACGCGTTCCCGGCCGAACAGCAACACCCCAAGGAAGACTGCCTCGAGGAAGAACGCCATCTTCGCTTCGAATGCGAGCGGCCCGCCGATCATCTCCCCTGCTACCTCAGCAAACTGCGGGAAGTTCGTCCCGAACTGGAAGCTCATCGGGATGCCGGTGACCGTCCCCATGACGAAGCCGGCGGCGAACACCTTCACCCAGAATGACCGCAGCCGTGTGAACCGCTCGGCGTCGCTCCGAACGTCTTTCCACGTGAAGTAGATAATGAACGGCGCGAGCCCGACCGAGAGGGCGGCGAAAATAATGTGAACGCTGATCGTCCAGCCGAACTGCGCACGGCTCGCGAGCTCCGGCGAGAGCTGGAGCACCCACCCCTGAATCAAGGCGTCAGATAGTACTGTCGAGAACATATTTTTACTTACTCACGGATCAAAAAGAGAAGCCGTACAGTTCTCGTTTTAGAGAACCGTACTACAGTAGCTTATATCCGCTGAGCCGTAGTTACCGTAGTCAATACGAGGTGGCTACAGGCGTGCTGGGATAATCTCGTTACACTCTTTGATATCCTCAACGTTGAGGGCCTCTGAGCACCCGTACACCACATTGAGCAGTCTCGCCGCCTAACTGACTAAGACTGGGGGGAACACGCGGGCGAGCCTGTCAGCAGCAGATTCGCCCGCGGAGCTCATGTCATCTTTGTTCTCAGATCGAAGACGGGCACAATTATTGTAAAACGCCGGATCAGCTGAACTACACGGCCGAAGTTTGTGACGGTCTCAACATAGACCTAGGAGGTTTCCCAATCAAAAGGCTCTGTTGAAATCCTATTCTTCAGACATATTTCTGCCTGAAACAGTCGTTAGCTGAAGCGTGCGGATTGCTCACTTCAATCCATTTGTATCGTAGGTACGATAGTATCCCCGTTGACGCCATTGTTCGTCCATGAGCGACGAAACTGGCCCGAAAACAAAGATAGAACTTCAAAACGCATTAGATAGGGTGGTACAGACGGCGTACGAGAACGGGGTAGAGATCAATAATAGTGCCTACGCACTTCGCCATGACAACCCTAAAATTCCCGATTGGGAGATACATCTTACCTGGACGACGAAGACAGTGAAGCACGATGACTAAACGCCCTGTACTGAGCGATTGGAGTGTGAAACTATCAACTACAGAGGATTTCAACAAAGCCAGCTACTCTTGACATAGATCGCTATACAGCGGGAATGTGAACTGTTCTATGGCACCCTCACCATCCATCTTTAGTTAATACTTACAGTAATACTATTCTAGCCCAGTCTCTGCTCGAATTCTGGCGATCTTACCCCTCTACGGCGAGAAAACCGTGTTTCTAGGGTCAGTTTATTGCTTGGTTTCAGTGGATACGATGTCTGACTCATTTAATTAGTACGCTTCAATACTACACGGAATATTTCGATCTGTGTGTATCACTGTCAAGCTCAACTAAAGACGACTGAGACAGCAGGTACCACATCTCCACGAACAAGTATCGTTTTTGTGAGCGATCTCACACATCAGCGTTAATGTCCAGGCTGTGTTGAATCGCTGTAAGTCGTAGATATTCTCTGTTTGACGAAGTGCTTGATTTTACAGACTATACATACCAAGACGATTTCGCGGAACTCACGGAATCATAACCGCGTTCGAATGGCGAAGGTAAGCGAGCTTTTCACAGCCGATTTCACAGTTTCGGTCACGGCCTTAGATCGTTTCAGCGATCCGCCCGGCCGTCAACCCGTCGCTTATGTCGAGACGCTGCGCGTACGACGTACCGCCAGTGTGCCGTGGTACAGGATCATCAGACAGACGAACAATGCAGATCCGATCAGGAGCACGAAACTGAGCTGATCGAGTATCGGCATCGAGAGCCACTCAGCGAGTTCGCCCAGCCCGACTGCTAGGCTGGCGACGAGCAGCATGATCCCGAAGTAGATAGTCACATCATCCTCATCCACGTACGCGGTCGCACTCGACCCGATCCGTGCGCCGAGCGCGCTGCCGACGAGGAGCGCAGTGACGATCCCGAGGTCTATCACGCCCGCACGCCCGTACGTGAATGCGCCGACGGCTCCCGACAGTAGGCCACCGAAGAGGCTCGTTCCGACCGCGGCTGCTAACGACGTGCCAATCACGTAATAGATCGCGGGCATCCGAACGAAGCCCCCGCCGACGCCCAAGAATCCGGAGACGAGTCCGACACCACCACCGACTCCGGAGATCGTCCATAGCGACGCCTTGCTCCCGTCTGCGAGAGTCATCATCGGCGGGATATCGTACGATTTGATTTTTTGTGCGATCTCAGGCACCTCGTCGTCGGTGCCACCGTCGGTAGGCTCATCATCAGTAGTACCGGCGTCTTGGTCGTTGTCCAGCGCACTCCGCGTAAACAACACCCCAATCGCGGCCAGCAGGAGGACGTACGCGACACCGACGACAACGTTCGCGATCCCGAGAACCTCAAGCCCGAACACGAGCCGGCTCCCGAGTTCGATACCGGCAGCAATGCCGACGAACATCAGCGCACCGAGCTTGTAATCCACTTGCCCGGCGTCGTGATGTTTCATCGTCGCAATAACAGCCGTCCCGAAGACGAACGTCATTGAGCTACCGATCGCAACTGGAGCTGGGTAGCCAAGTATCAGCAGTGCAGGCGTGACGAGGAACGATCCCCCCATCCCGAAAAAGCCGAAGAACACGCCAACCATGAAGCCGAACGCGACGAACAGAGCTATGAGCTCCCCGCTGAGGCCCAACAGCTCAAAGCCGAGAATCATTTCAAACACCTATGTCTCCGCGAGACGGTCAAGGACGATGGCTCCAACGGCGTCCTCGACGGTGCCGTAGCCAACGTAGAGAAGGACCGCTTCAAGGAGCACTATCGCTATCACTGCGAGCGCTTGAAGTGACGGGGGGGAACCGACGAGAATCTCTGTTCCCGTCATCTGATACCACCGTGGCCGTGTTCGCGGGTTCCGGCGTGAAGTGCGCGATTGATGTCGACCATATAGTTGGACGTAGCCGGTCTGCGGATATAACAGTTTTGGGTTAACTACACAATACTATATTCTCGTGGTGAACGAGGCACGATAGAGAAGTTAGTAATAAGTTATGAGAATATATAGCTGCTTCCTGTTAACAACTATCTCTGTCGTTGTTGTCGGATCTTTTTGAGTCCTCCTCCGTTCGATAACAGAGTGGGCTACTTATTGTAGTCAGAACGGTGAAAACTGGATAGAATAACCGCTAATCCGAGAAATTATAGCGAAATATATAAACAGACGGTCAGAATAAATGTGGAAGGGTTAGTGAGTGATCGCCCACCTCTTACCGTCGAACATACGGTACACGCAGATGAGTTGCGATACTGCCCTCAGTTCGGCGCCGTATTGGGTTCAGACGGGTCAGTATCGTTATACTTGTTCTCAAACTCCTGAATTAACTGTCCCATCTTCGCATACCAATCGTTCAGCATCCGCTGCATCTCGTCGGCGACTTGCTCTGGATCGGTCGGCTGGTACACGTGGTAGTAGCCGCCTTGATCGTAATTGACCTGTTCTTTGCTGATCAGTCCGGACTGGAGGAGCCGCTGGACAGCGCGATACGCCGTGGATCGCTCGCGGTCGGTCGCTTCTCCAATCTCGTCTACCGTAAGTGGCTCCTCACTCTCAACGAGTACCTCGAAGCATATCCGATCTAACGGTTTGTGACCGTGGAAACACTCCAGTAACCCTTCACACTCCATGTCGCTTCGAAGTTGTTTGGACACTGAATCTGGCATGTTACTAGTTGATAGTACGGGCGGCCGTTGTAAGTTTCTTGTGTAGAATACACAATTCTACCCAAGAAGGCGATGCGCGGTCCAATATCATGGTGACCGTCGCTGTGGAACTAAAAAGACATTCCCGCTCGCCCTGGCAACGACGTCCTCTGAGACGTCCCCGATGAGAAGCCGCCGCAAGCGACTCCGGCCGCGCGAGCCGAGGAGAATCGTGCTTGGTTCGTGTTCACGCTCGGCTCGGAGGATCTCTTTGGTCGGGTCCCCGCGTCGAATGTCGGTCTTCGCGTCTAACTCCCACTCTCCGAGCCGCTCAACAAGCGGTTGCATACGTGACTCAACCTCGGCATGGTCACCGGTGTCGTCTTTCGGGGACCGAACGTGTACCAGCGTGACCTCTTCGGTCGCGTGACGGAGGTACTCAAACGTGTTGAAGGCGCGCTCCGCGTTCTCCGAGAAATCCGTCGCGAACAGCGTCCGCTTGAACAGATGCCGGCGTACCGTCCCCGGTGTGTCGGTACCACGCTCGATGCGGTCGACGAGCAGCGGGACTACCGCCGTTCGAGCGAGATTCCGCGCCGTGGATCCGATCACCCTGTTCTCGAGCGGACTCTCGCCTCGTGATCCGATAAGGATCAGGTCCGCACCGACTGTGCCGGCGATCCCGTTTATCCGACGGTGTGGCGTTCCTCGAACGACGTGCGTCTCAGCGCCGAAACCAGCGTCCTCTATCTGTGACTGATAGCGACCTAGCGCGCGCTTGCGTCGCTTTTCGAAGTTGATTCCGGGCATCCCAGAGTGAACACTCGAAGGAACGACCGTCACCAAGTGGATCTGCTCGACGCCGATCTGACTGAGACAGCGCAGCCCAGTCTCTGATTCGATCATCGTCTGGCTCGCCGTCGAGAGATCCGTTGCCAGTACTGCCGACTTCACAGTCACCGATGACACCTCGTCGTGTCACGGCACCAGTTGATATTTCTCACTACTCACAATACCATCGCGGCAGATATAAATCCCAGCCCTGTATCCGACAGATACGACAGCACCCCACTGATCGGTGAGAGGAATCCGTATAGTTTTGTCCGCAGCGGCGAGAAACGGACGACTGAGGGACCCGAACATCTCAGTATTGAACGACAGTAACAATACTTATACCTGAATAGATCGTACAGTGGTGTATAATGAGCTGTGAAAAACGGCGTGTATTCGGTGCCGCCTTCGTACTGTTACAAGGGGTCGTGACTGCGGTTTTCCCCCAACTAAGCGTCAAGCTGGCAAAGAAGATGATCGGGAAGAACTTCGATAACGCCTCTGATCTTGAAGCAAACCCAGCGTACGTCCGTCAGCTCCGGGCCCTCGGTGTTGGTATGGTCGCTGCTGGCGGTACGACTCTCCTCTTGGAGGGCCCGCAAGAGACGGAGTCCGACTTGTCCAAGGATAGTGCGTCGGACGAGAGGTCCACCGAAAGCTCAACGTAATCACTCCGGCGAGACCGACGGTGGATTCGGAGGTCTCCCGCCGACACACATCTTTTGATCGGGTCGGTCATCCACTCCGCGTAGGAGTCCAATCAGGGTTCTCTTATCCGAACATTTTCTCCGGAGACGACGATCCCACCCGTGGTCCCTGTGTCGCGCCCAAGAGTCATAGAACGGTTCGTCAGGGGTGTCTCTCTCCGCCAAGCAGCGGGTATCGACCCCTGTCGCCGGGCGGTCGTGCTCATTCGGCTCCGTTAGACACCTCCAAATCAGACACAAATGGCGTATCATCTTCATCGCACCCGTTTTTGGGATTATTATGTCACGAACTGGCTGGCGAGCGTCACGACGGCGAAGAGGGCGGTTGGAGCGCGTTCCGTCCGAAACGGGAGATGTCAGTCGGCGCTCGCCGGCGCGGCGTCGCGGGTCTGACTCCGGCTCCGCCAGTAGCCCTGGGCGTACGCGCCGAGGAACATCCCGCCGAGCGCCCACAGGATCGTGATGTTCCCGACGCCGAGGCTGGCGTACGCGGCGCCCGGACAGATGCCGGAGAGGCCCCAGCCGACGCCGAAGACGGCACCGCCGACGAGGACGTTCCGGTCGAACGGCTTCAGCCGCCGCTCGTAGGGGGTGCCGGTGAGCGGCGCGGTATCTCGAATCCGGGGGAGGAGCGCGAACGCGATCCCGGAGACGATCGCTGCCCCGAACATGACCGAACGGGAGGCCGAGATCCTCGAACAGGAGGAAGTTCACCACGACTTCCGGCCGCGCCATGTGGCTGAACCCGAGCCCGAACCCGAATATCAGACCGCCGACGAACACCAGCGGCTTGAAGAGGGGATGACGGGCTTCGCTCACGCGTCGCTCCCTCCGGTCGCTCCCGTTCGAGCGGTTCGAGACGCTCGCTGCTCGCGGCTTACGTCCGTCCGCCGACCGCCCTTCGAAGCGCTCACTCCGTTCGCGCCTCGCGCCTCGCGCATTACGGGCTCACCCCCAGCGCGGCGACGACCTGCGCGGTCCCGATCGCCACGGTCAGGAACGTCGCGACGCCGACCAGCGACGTCTTCGACGCCGAACCGACGCCGCAGACGCCGTGGCCGGACGTACACCCCTTCCCGACGCGGGTCCCGATTCCGACGAGGATGCCGCCGAAGAACAGCCGCCACGGCTGGACGTCGGTCGACCACAGCGTCACGCCGGCGACTTCGTAGAGCTGACCGGTCGTCCCGGGTTCGTACAGCGAGGTCGTGACCACGCCGGACTGGACTGTCGCGGCGAACGCGAACGCGCCCAGGATGATCCCGGCCGTGAACACGAGCCGCCAGTCCCGCGAGCCGACGTACTGCTGGAACCGCGACTGGCCGGACACGTACGATAGCGTCGACTCGAGGAACGTGCTCGCCCCCGCCGGGATGCCCGTGCCGACGTAGATGACGACGGTCCCGAGCCCGACGAGTAGCCCACCGACGGCGTACCGGCTGATCCCGTTCGGGAACAGCTCGGCGACCGACTGAAGCAGCACAAGTGAAGTCGCCATCGGGGCCGTTAGTCACCCGCGAGCGACTCCTGGCTCGCCGCGCAGTTGTTGGGCCCGAGTTCGAGCGTGAACGCTTCCTCGTCGTCGACGACGTTCTGTCCGAGGTTCGTCGCGATAATGTCCTCGTAGTTGGCGGGCCGCGGCGGCATATCCGAGAGGATCAGGTCGACGAAATCGTCCTCGTCGGTCGTGAGCGCATCCATCTCGTCGACGAGTTCGCCGATCGTCGCGGTATAGGTCCCGTCAGCGGCCGGCTCCGCGGCGTCGCTGAAGTGTGCACCGCCGATCAGCGTGTCGTCGGGCAGCGTCAGGACGCGCTCTTGGAGCGATTCGTACAGCATGCGTGCGGCGTCGGGCGCACCCTCGTCGCCCTCCTCGAGGTCGGGGCGGGCGACGCTCTCGACGAACAGTCCGTCACCGGTCGCGAGCAGACTCCCGTCGACGAGGTAGGAGGTCATCCCCGTCGTGTGGCCAGGCGTGTGAACGGTCTCGATGGTCGCGTCGCCGACCTCGAAGGTGTCGCCGTCAGCGGCGTTCGTCAGGTCGTCGGCGTACGTGACGCCGCGGTCGACGGCCGCCTCGGGGATGACGCCCTCGACGCCCGCCGTGTCGAGGTCACGCACGCCCGAGATGTGGTCGGCGTGGACGTGGGTATCCAGCGCGTACTTCAGGTCGACACCGAGCTCGTCGGCGTCGTCGAGGTAGCGGTCGGTGAACGCCCGCAGCGGATCGACGATTGCGGCCTCGCCGTCGTCGTAGAGGAGGTAGCCGAGACACCCCGATGAGGGGCGCTGGTACTGGAGGAGCGTGCCGGCGCCGTCATAGTCGCTGACCTCGACGGTCTCGTAGATGCTCGCCCAGCCGTTCATCCCGTTTTCGAGGTGATCGACTTCGTATCCGCGCTCGACAAGCGTGCCCGCGACGTACTCGCTGGCGCCGCCCTTCGCGCACAGGACGGTCACTTCGCGGTCGTCGGGAATGCGGTCGAGGACGTCGTCGTCGATATCGTCTTCGAGGAACTCGAAGTACGGGACGTTGATCGACGTGACGTTGTCATCGTCAATGCGCCACTCCTCGTAGTCGGAGCTCATCCGCGTGTCGAGGAGCGTCACGTCGTTGCCGGCGTCGATGCGGTCTTTCAGCGTTTCGGGCTCGACCGACGCCACCTCGGCGTCGGGGGTCGGGAAGTCATCAGCATTCATATCGGACAACTACATCTACCGGCCTGACGCACAAAAGGATTTTCATAGTATTTCCTCTACTAAGCAATACTGTGGTAGCTGAAGAAGCACTTCATAGTGAAGAATCCCAAAAACAACGTTTTTGTCGGGTATGTAGGAGAACCCGGTCTGAGAGTAGTTTGTAATAAACACAAGAACCGACAATTTTTATTTCGGCACAGGGTATTGTGCGTTAGCTCCAATATAGGCTACCGGAGCAGATAACCAATGAGTTCCCAATACGACATCGCGGAGACGCTCGACGTAAAAGGCGCATCGTGTCCCATGCCTGTGGTGAAGACGAAGGGAGCCATCGACGACCTCGCAGTCGGTGACGTCCTCGAAGTGGTGGCGACAGACTCCGGCAGCATGAGCGACCTCGACGGCTGGGCGGCCGGCACTACCGGCGTCGAACTCGTCAATCAAGAGGCGGGCGACGACGTGTACAGACACTACGTGCGCAAGACAGAGTAACGATGAGCACGGACACACCCGACGCCCCGTCCGACAGCGCCCCCTCACGCGCGGAACTGGCCGCGCGCGTCGACGAACTCGAGGCGGCGCTCGCCGACGCCGCGGGTGAGGACGATGCCAAGAAGATGAGCATCATCGCGACGAAGGGCACGCTCGACATGGCGTATCCGCCGCTCATCCTCGCCAGCACCGCCGCCGCGTTCGGCTACGAGGTGACCGTCTTCCACACGTTTTGGGGGTTGGAGATCCTCCACGAGGAGCGTTCGAAGAAGCTCAAGCTGAGCTCCGTCGGCAACCCCAACATGCCGGTGCCGAACGCCGTCGCCGCGCTCCCCGGCATGGACCGCGTGACGACGAAGATGATGGAACGGCGGATCGCGGACAACGACACCGCAACCATCGAGGAACTGCTTGAGACGAGCCTCGACATGGGCGTCGAGTTCCAAGCCTGCCAGATGACTATCGACCTCATGGACTACGACGAAGACGACTTCTACGACGGCGTCACCACCGGCGTCGGCGCCGCGACAGCGCTTCAGGATATGGCCGACGCCGACATCCAACTGCTCGTCTGAGCGTCGCCAGTCGGACGCGCTCTCGCCGCCGACAGCGACGTCATCGATGGGAACGGTGCTCTTCCCCGTTCCGGAGCACCTGTGCGTCCGGGCGCATCTCTATGAGAGTCACGTATTGTACGGCTTGAAGAGCGAAATATTTCTAGAGCGGGATCGCCACTCCGAGTGAAACGACTGCGAGGAAGAGCGGGGTCGCTTGAGTAATACTGACCACATTCCCGGAGACGAGGAGGAGAACACCGATCACGACTGCTGGAAGGATGGTCGTGATCCGCGGGCGGTCGGCCCATTCGACGAATTCGTTGGTATCGAGCGGGATAGCCGGGTCGATCGAATCCGTCATGGCTGGCTACCGTTCATCGTCCGACTTTTGATCGGTAGGAGAGTTCTCGGCTCTCCGCTTACTACTCACGAACTCATTATGGCTGGTGTTGTCCTCTTCGGTCGATTGTTCGTTCACCGTATTGTCGGTTTTAGACGTCGTGGCCGACATGTCTCCTGTTGTGTGTCGAGAGTAGAGCGGATCGCTCTGAGTTCGACGAGGATTTCGTCAAGTACGTCACGCTCAGTTTCGCCCGATTCCGTCGTCGGTTCACCACGGCTGCCCTTCACCCGCTTGTTGATGAGCTCCTGAATTTTGCGCGGTTCGGGGACTGACCGGAACTACATCACGATACCAGAGCCGCCAGCGGTCGAGATATCCACGTTACCGTAGCTGAACCGAGAGCCAAAGCAATCCTGGCTGTAGGAAGTGTTCTGTACCTTTCGAAATTGATACGTTGGACATCATGTGAAAGGATTCCTGTTTTCTTGTATAGCCCATCAGTCGTCACAACGGCTTTGTTGAAATCCTATTCTTCAGACAGTTTCACACGGCTTCGGACTGATTCTCACTCGGCAGCGACCAGTCGACGGAGCCGCTCTACGCGGATCGCAGTCAAGGGATGCGTCGCGCCGAGTCGACCGGCCATCGAGTCCCTCTCGATCGGAAGTACGTTCACCGCGCCCGTCGCCGCAATGTGATCGCGGAGGTCAGCCGTCGGTCGCGTCCTCCCGTTCGTGTCGTCAAGTCG
>NZ_CBVY010000001.1:91963-101813 GCF_000513435.1 Halorubrum sp. AJ67
CCTACTCCCTGTGTGCCTTCGCCTCCCACGACTCCGGCGGCCGCTGCGCGGTCGGCCGCGAGTTCGCGGCCGCGCGAGAAGATGCCGAACCCGATGGCGGCCGTCGCGGCAAAGGCCCACCCGAGCGGGTCAAGGCCAACCGCGTCCGGACCGTCGTACAACTCTTCGGCCGCGTGGACCGGGACGAGCAGCCCCGCCGCGAGATCGAGGTCGCCGTTAGCGAGGTGAGCGAGTTCGTGTGCGAGCACCGCGTCGCGTTCTGCGGACGACAGCGCGGTGAGGAGACCCTCACTCATGACTATCGTCGGCTTCCCGCCGCCGATAGAGACCAGTGGGTCCTCTGGGCGGTAGGTGGTGTACGCGAGCGGGGTCGCTGTTGACCGGATGCGGACGCTTGGTTCCGGCACGTCGAAGCGGGCGGCGAGGCGACGACAGGCCGCGGAGACCGCGTCTTCGCCGTTCTCCGACGCGGCCGGTCGGGAGTTCGCGAGCAGCGTCCGCCGCTCCCGGCGCACGCCACGAACAAGGGTCCACGCAACGCCGGGACCGGCGATAACTAGCGCGACAGCAGTGCCGATGAGGACGGCGTGGTTGAGTTCCGTTGTCGTCGCTCCTCCACCACTGCCCAGAACTTCGAGGATAAATACAGTCGGGAGAGCCGCCAGCGTGAAAATGACGGCGAGGAAGACAATCGACAATAGTCCCACCGCGAGGAGGGCGCGAAAGACGAGCGACAGGGAGTGACGGAGTCGCATTTGTGGATCGTACTCAGTCTTATTTTATAAACTGGTCTCACTCCTGTTGCCACCCGGCGAGTGAAGCACAGGCTGTACTTACCACCCCCTGGTCAGAGTATATCACTTTCTAAGGATTTCAACAGAGCCGTCACAACGTACTTTGTGTTCTTGCGCTGAAGATAAGCCCCGGCGATAATGAATAACCCAATGAGGACGAGAGAGAGGGGCAGTCCGATGACAAGGGCTGGGATCAAGCTACTCTCGTGTAGTTTCTCAGACCAAACAATCTCTTCATCCTCGTCGAGGGGTTTGCCAGTCGGCAATTTCAGGGTCAATAGTAGACGACTCGGCCATACGAGGCCATTTGCCAGATGGTATATTAATTACTATGGAGATTAATAGTTGTGTATGAGATCGGTTACAAAAACGATACTTATTGGTGGTGGTGTAGCACTCGCTGGCTGGGTTGGATGGGGCATCTACTCGATCAAGAAGGCAAAATCAGTCCCGTATGAACAGCTACGAACGGTAAACGACACTGAGATTCGTCGCTACCCGCAGACGGTTCTTGTTGAAACGACGGCACCAACTCAGCGGATTGCGTTTCAACGCCTTTTCAGATACATTTCGGGAGCCAACCAAGGTAACGAGTCCACCTCTATGACGGCCCCTGTTGAAACCCAATCCAGGGATTCAATTGCGATGACTACTCCTGTTCGATCAGAGGCGACTGAGACTGGAGCTGAGACGATCCGGATGGCGTTCTATCTGCCCTCCGAGTATACTCCTGAAACGGCACCAGAACCGACAGAACCGGATGTCAGACTCATTACCGAACCACAGAAGACAGTCGCTGTGGATCAGTTTTCTTGGTATGCACCAGAGTGGCGGGTCACACGACGGACACAGAAGCTTCTGTCCACGCTTGAAGGTGAAGACATTGAACCGGAGGAAGATCCCTATCTTCTCCGGTATAACGACCCGTGGACACCACCGTTTATGCGACGAAATGAAGTAGCGGTAGAGGTGGTTGAGGAGGATTGACAGTGACTGATTCGGGAACACGGATCTGAACTGAACATCAAAGTGTGCGAGATACAGCGCGCACAAGTATTGACCACATCAGAGTCAGTGTCACCGAACAGTCCCGTGAGAGAAATATAGAATCTGTTTGTCTATGGACGATTGCGGGCAATAGATTAAATCTGAGATGTCTTACCATCGAAAAGGGATGTATATCGGACCAGAACAACCAGGGCGATGGCTAGTCCGAGGGTCGGGTATTCGATCGTGACCACCAGCCATTTCGCTGATTGAGTGGTGTTCATCAAGCTGATGAGAGCAATACGATAGCTATCGGGGTTTGAGTAGATCAGGATAACCCAGAGATTCTCCAGTGCATCGAGAAGCCGTGAACAGATGGTCAGTACCATGCCGAGCTTCGGAACCATCACTAGACGGTCGTCGAACGACAGTCGTTTCATCACGAGTGAGTGGAGCGAGAAAAAGAGAAAGAACCCAGCGACGATAAAGAGGTAATCGAGCACAGAGAGAAGAACAACCGAATCCATGACCGGCTCGAATGCCTGCAAGATGGTGTCTACGTCGGCCCGAGTCGTTGCCTCCTGTAGATCAGCGGTCGAATAACCGGACACCTCGATCTCCCTCGTGACCGGGACGAATCCAAAGACGATAGTTCCGACGAACACACAGAAAGAGATGATTGCGACGACGCCGTGCGTTCTAGAAGAGCCGGCCTCCGCGTACGCTTCGATCGGTCGGAAGACGCTGATCTTTCCTCGCATGTTTGCGACTATGCTGGCGGTTGTTAAGCGGGCCCGATAATAAAGTGAAGAGTTGCCACCGCTTTCAGATTGTTGGCTTCAGCGGATACGATCACTACGAGCGTAATTTAATTTCTTCCACAAACTGTCGAACCACTACGCCCGCGAATACAACCTCGTGGCCGTAGAGGACTTGGATGCGAAGGGCTTGGTCGAACTCCCGGGCAACTCGCGGAACCGAGCAGGAGCGGCGTGGGGAACGTTCCTTCGTATGCTCGAATACAAGTGCGAACGCGAGGGAACGCACTTCGTCTCCGTGAACCCGCGCGGAACGACCAAAGAGTGCGCGTCGTGTGGTGTTTCGACCGAGAAACCGTTGTGGGTTCGTGAACACTCCTGTCCGGCATGCGGGTTCGAAGCCGACAGAGACGCAAATGCGGCGTGGAATATTCTTTCTCGCGGTATCACAAAGCAATTAGGAGCGGGACGCTCCGAATCAACGCCTGTGGAGAGTGCGCTCCCTGTGGATACGCCTGTATCTGCAAAGCGCGTTGTGGAAACAGGAAGCCCCACCCTCAAGCGCGAGCCAGTAGGCGAGCGGTAGGAGGGGTAGTTCACTCTCTACTTTGATCAGGGCCACCGCCGCTGGTACAGGCGTAAGCGGTCGCGACCCGATCAGTTATTCACGACGAACGTTTATTTATCATATCACGTTTGCAATGACTAACGCTACACACCTACTCGTCACAGTGTTTAGCCACGACACTAACCTCCAATGAGGCTTCAACAGCTCTTCAAGAGTCAATCAGAGCTCAATCTAACTGACGGACCGATTCCACGCGCTCTATTTTTTCTCTCGTTTCCGATCGTCATCACCAATCTGCTCCAGGTCGGATACAACCTCGCCGATACCTTCTGGCTGGGACGTTACAGCACTGAGGCGCTCGCCGCGATCAGCCTCGGGTTCCCGCTCGTCTATCTGTTCATCTCACTCGGGCTCGGATTGACGGTCGCTGGCAGCGTTCTCGTCGCTCAACACACCGGCGCCGAACAGCCCGCGAAGGCCGAGTATGCGGCCTCTCAAGCTGTCATCTTCACTTTGTTAGCTGGGGTTATCCTCGGAGCGCTCGGCTACAGTTTCGTTGCTGAACTTCTCAACGTGTTTGATGCCGAGCCAGTTGTACTGGGACTGGCGACCGAGTACATGGAAGTCATCAGCCTCGGACTGCCGTTCCTGTTCGGCTTCACGATCTTCATCGCGCTGATGCGAGGCGCGGGAGACACCATCACACCGATGCTAGTCATGCTCGGGACGGTCGTACTCAACGTCGCACTTGATCCACTCCTCATCTTCGGAGTCGGACCGCTCCCTGAACTCGGCGTTGAGGGCGCTGCCATCGCCACCGTCTTCGCGAGGGGTTCTGCGATGGTCGTCGGGATCTGGCTCATGCTTCGGGGAGCACACGGTATCCAGATTCACCTCCGGCAGATGGTCCCAGACCTGAGCTACAGCCGAAAACTGCTCCGAATCGGTGTGCCGGCGTCGATCGAAAACACTGGCCGCGCCGTCTCAATCAATGCGGTCTTAGTGATCGTCACGCTGTTCTCGACGTCTGTTGTCGCCGCCTTCGGCGTCGGCATTCGAGTCTTCTCGATGATCTTCATGCCCGCGATTGCCATTGACCGCGGCGTCGAAGCGATGACCGGCCAGAATATCGGCGCGGGACGACACGACCGGGTGGTCGCGACCAATCGCTTCGCCGCAAAGATGTCGTTTCTGCTCTTTTCGGCTGTCGGCCTCGCGACCTTCGTATTCGCTCCCGAGATCATCGGGATCTTCGACGACTCGCCGGCCGTCGTCGCCGAGGGCTCCTCATTCCTGCGATGGATCGCACTTACCTTCGGCTTTGTAGGCGTTATCAGAGCCTACAGCGGTGGTTTTCGTGGCGCCGGCAAAACACTCACCGCTGCCACTATTGCTGTCGTGTTGTTCGGGTTCATCCGACTCCCGATCGCTTACGTGGCGTCGCAAGGACTGGTCCCGATTGACGGCTGGTTCTTTGCGACACCGTCGCCGGCGGGCATCTGGTTCGCCTTCGCGGTCTCAAGTGTGATCGCTGCCATCGTCGCGGCGGGCTGGTTCGAGAGTGGCGGCTGGCGTGGTGGCGATCTGACCGACGAAGCGATGGAGGCGTCAAATACGAGTGCTGCCGATGGAGACTCCTCAGCCGGTGGTAGGACTGGCGAGGGGAGTGACCAAGACATGATCTCTGAAACCGATTGACGATGCTGATAAAATTCTATTTTTCAGATATATGTTCACTTAAACAGCCTGTCGATAAAACCTGCGAACTGACTACTAAAGTAACTAACAGCTGAAAAATGATATCTGTACTGGTATGCAAGATGGAAGGCGCGTATCTTGCAGGAGGACGTGTTCAGCTCGGAGTTCCCAAATCGGTCAATACAGGGGACTCACGAATCGCTCAATACTAGATGTTTCTTGAGTTGTCTCTACGTCTTGTCGTCTCCGTCACCAACTACGAACGTGGGGACAATCCCGAAAGTACCGTAATCTCGGTATAAAAGGTGATATATGATGCTCTCTCAACTACCAATACATTTGCTCGTTCAATTGGGGGAAGCTAATGCTGTGGGTCGCACTACTAGGGAAGGCTCACACACTATGATACCGGTGTTGGGAGACAACAACTATGACAGGTAAATCAATCGAATTGCTTGACATGGATGACACGCGGGCCGTTTCACCGGTCATCGCAACGATACTCGTGGTTGCGATAACTGTGATTCTCGCGGCCGTTATTGGCTCCTCCCTCTTGGGACTGACTAGTACCCTCAAAGAACCCGCACCGGTGGTGTCCCTCTCTGTTGCTGACGCACCCGAGAACGCCCCACCCCCGCGGCGATCGACAAACGGGGAGATCACAAACTGGGCGGAAATCAGCCACAATAACGGCGATATAATTCACGCCAGTGACCTAAAGATCTTGATCAAAAACAGTAGCGGGACTACTGTCGCGACATTGCAGCAGTCAAACAGCTATTCGGCTCTGTTGAAATCCTTGGAGAGTTACATGTTCAGCCTGTAATTCGACGAGATGAAGGCCCTCCCGAAGTCGCAGATTCTCCGGTTTACTGAGAAGGCGATCAATCTGGCACGGCGGGCAGTCTCTCGATACTCCTCGAAGTTCTCTAAACACCGCTATACACTCCCGCAGCACGTTGTTTTGCTGTGTCTCAAAGTCAGGAAGAACACGACCTATCGTGGTCTGCTTGACGAACTGATCGAGATGCCACGCATTCGTCGAGCTCTTGGATTAGCTGAACTACCTACGCCATCAACACTCTGTAAGGCGTTCAATCGGCTTGATATGGCTGTATGGCGTGTTATATTAACTCTCTCAGCGACACTACTTCCGACGAGCGGAATCGTTGGAGTCGATGCGTCAGGGTTCGACCGGAGTCACGCCTCGAAACACTACACGAAACGAGCCAAACTCACGATTCAACAGCTCAAAGTGACGCTATTGGTCGATGCGAAGATGAACGCAATCCTTGATCTCCACGTGACGACGACACGAAAACACGATAGCCAGATTGCGCCGTCGTTGATCAAACGCAACCCCGAGACAATCAACATCCTGCTCGGTGACAAAGGCTACGACGACCAGAAGATCAGACGACTTGCCCGTCAACACGAGGTTCGCCCACTGATCAAGCATCGTGAGTTCACATCGCTCCACAAGGCATGGAACGCACGCTTAGACGCTGATCTCTACGGCCAACGGAGTCAATCTGAGACCGTCAATTCGACACTCAAGCGAAAGTACGGTGCGTTCGTCCGATCACGACACTGGTGGAAACAGTTCCGTGAACTCACCATCGCTTGTCTCGTTCATAATCTCGACCGGTCACTCTGAGCAGTCAATATAGACGGTAAACCGGCTATTCTTTGACCGTGTAGTTAGTCACATGCCGGATAAGTGTCTACAGTAGGCTCTCCATCTTCTATGGTGATCGCCAACCCACCACCGTTTGGGATCTCGATTTGTTGAGGCTCATACTCAGTACCAGACAAGCTGATTGTCACGGAATATGTGGTTTCAGCTTCTAACTCTACATCAATTTGCGTTTGATCGTCGTCACCGTTGGATTGACCTACGCTGTATTCTTCAGTCAGCACAGTTTCTCCGTCTTCTTCAATAAGAACATCAATATCATACCGCTGATCGTCTTCGTTAAAGATAGTAGGAGGGGCAGTTCCCTTACAGTGTGGTTCCTGAGGAGTGTCTGTATCATACGTACATCCCGAGATTCCAACAGTGAGTATAGCGGTCGTGGATAAGAACAATTGACGACGATTCATTCCATATATTCCGAATTTCTGTGCTTATAAGAATTGGGTGGAAATCGCTGTACGTTGTATCTTGCACGGCTTCCGGACTATCTCTTGAACTGGTAGACTCCTCGGTGGTCAATACGCAGGTCGGATCGACCAGACGTTTCAGGCGAAGATATGTCTGAAGAATAGGATTTCAACAGGGCCAGCTATTCTTATTTTGAGACTGATAATGATGCTAACGACTACCTAAGACTCTACAGTGACTCGTCAAGTTCGTCTGCTGTGGACACGACCAGTACGTTAGCCGCCGGTGACACCTGGTACATCGCCGTGGACAATGCACGTTACAAGTCAGGTGTACTTGCCTTCCCTGACGGCCAGTACACAGTCGCGCTCATTCACCAGCCTTCGCAGTCGCTTATATCGCAGTCCGAAGTAACGATCAGTTGATTTGACCGAACTACAGTCGAAGTATTGTGTCGCTCAAAAATTATTATACATTAACAGAACGCTCGATGGTCAATTCGCAGCTCTCATCGACCGGGTGTTTCTGGTGAAAATCTGTCTGAAAAAGAGGATTTCGACAGAGCCCAGTATTCGGAATTCTACTGTAGCACCGTATGTTTGCGAATCCGTGATTCGCATACCGATACAGTCCGATCCGCACCCAAATCGCCCCCTTGCTATCCCAGTTCTACATGATCTGTTGTAGGTACAACCAGTAGAAGCTACTATTCGCCTTAACTATCATCCCGAGCGCGAAGGCATGAAGCGTGTCTGGCTCAACCAGTCCGACGTGAACGACGAGGCCGGAACTCTAATTGATGAGGCGCAGTCTCCACAACAGAGAGTCTTCTTTCGACTCGGCGCACAGGCCGGCCTCCGGCGTGAGGAGACCGCGAGCGTCACAACGAATAATAGGACAAGCCAGGTTCACAGATACGCTCAGAAGTACCGAAGAGGATGGGACCCTTGGTACCATTTCGTCCCTATGGGGTGGAGCTACCAACCATAGAAGACATGAGAGGCATGTATTGGTGTTTCGAAAGGTGGTGAGCTGTCCTTTGCGGTAGGCCTTCGACGTGATCGCCACAGCTGTCGTTACAGATTCGGATACTGTTACAGGATCTAATAGTTATTACAGGTTCTGATACGTGTTACAGTCTATTTGGGAGTGTCATAGAATTCTTCTCACGGTGTTTATTCCCCAGTATTAATACTGAATCGGCCGTGAGAACTTGCCTGCTTGACGAACACTACGGCCGCCGCAATCAGCGTGAAAAGATGGAGCAGTGGCGAAAGTTCCTCGACACATCTGATTTGGCGTAACTGTTATTGATACACAATTTCAACACAGTAGTATGTCCGAAGCCAGTTCGCCGCCCGAGAAAACGACGGTCAACATCCGAATAACGGAGACATTTCTCTCCGACGTCGACGCAACATGGGAAGATTTGGGGTACAACAGCCGTAGCGAGTTCGTTCGCGACGTACTCCGTGACGCGGTGAAACATCCGGAGTTCAACCGTGCAGATCTCAAGGCGATTGCTGCGAGCGAGGTCGACATTCAGGAAGGGCGGACACACTCCAGCGAGGAGATCAAAGCTGAGTACGGGCGTGAAGATACAAGTGAGCGATGAGTGAGGAGTGGGACTGGAAGCTCACCGATCGGTCGAAGCGACAACTCGACGCACTCGACGAATACGCTCGCGACCGGATCATCTCGAAGCTTGAAGAAGTTGTCACCGATCAGTGGCGAGAGCCGACAGACCACCTCGAACCGCTCACGGGAGCGCCACATCAGAAGCTTCGGGTTGGACAGTTCCGCCTGGGATGCCGTGCCGATCGTGAACAACGGATACTCTATGTGGTCGCGATCAGAAAGCGGGGTGGAAACGCGTACAGAGGTGACGATTGAAAGGTTGTGCGACCAGTACTGAGCGATTGAGGATAGATAACTATCACCTATTGATAATTTCAACAAATCCAAAGATGTATAATTCGACGATCATGACTGTTAAATTGCTCACCGATTTACCAGACAGTAATGTCTGAGACTGATACTGACGACACAGAAACACCGGCTCTCCCCGGCCGTTTGCTGTTCGGGACTGGCCTTGTAGCGCTCGCTGTGCGGAATCTCACTAACCACGAAGGACGGGTGGCATACGCCGATGCCAAAGGGGTCCCTGACGCAGAGAAGGTCGTGCCAGCAGGAAGTGGTCTCCTTCTCGGCGGGGGGATTGGAATTAGCATGTGGAAGGCCCCAAAACTCTCCGCGAGCGCTGTAGCTGCGTTTTTGCTAGGTGTGACGCCACTCATGCATAACTTTTGGGCAGTTGATGAGGAGGAGCGTGACGGAGAACTCACATCGTTCCTCCAAAATCTCACGCTCCTTGGCGCAGCACTCGCATTCCTCAGCCGTGCGAGAGAGGACTAACGCTCACGCCACGCACTGTATTGAGCGAATCGAGTCGCTGGCTGTGTGAGCAGATCGGCGCGCAAGATTCGCGCGTTCTATTCAGCAGCGCTAAACTCACCTACCTCGTTCTTGTCACAAGCCGACTGCTACATATAGAGGGTAAAGTCAGCGGGCTCTCCCATTTTTCATCCGGGGTTCGGTTACGAGTCAATCGATAGAATACCTCTATGACAATCGGGCAAATTGTCACAGGAAAGCACATTACTGAATTAGAACTGCATTACAATATCGGGGGTGAAAATGAGAATAGCGAGTAGACTAATCATTACGAAAATCGAGGCAAGACGTAGTATACCGGCGGCCCGTCGTCGGTGGTTCGGTAGTGATTCAGCAATTCCAGATAGCCCAAATCCGGCACACATGAAGAATATGAAATTGCCCGGAGTGGAGTTGCCTATTATTGCGTACGCTCTTGTGGCGGAGATTGTTGGTGAGTCATAGCGCAGTTTCGAGGATGGTTTTGAGCGCTTCTTTCCCCGGTTTT
>NZ_CBVY010000001.1:102389-139944 GCF_000513435.1 Halorubrum sp. AJ67
TTGAGCCCCGCCTTCACATAGAATTCGTCGATCTCAACAGGACCTTTGAGATGGAGTCGAGGTGCGTCCAGCGCTCGCAGGAAGCGCTGGACGCGCCGGTAGATCGTCTTGTACGAAACGTCAATCTCTACATCTAGTTGCCTGAGACTCGTGTTGAAGCGGATGTACGTGTAGACCGCGAGAAACCATTTTCTGAGCGCCACCGCAGAATGTTCGAAGATCGTGCCGGTCTGATCGTTGAACGTGCGGTCGCAATCCTTACAGAGATACCGCTGAAACACCCGATAGCTGCCGTACCGAATCACAGATTCGCCACGGCAGCGTGGGCAATAGACGCCGTCGCGCCAGCGAACCTGTTCGAGCAGGTTCGCGGCGCGACGTTCCGAGACGAACGTCTTGATAGGGAACATCGTTCGTCGGGTGACGCGGTCGCGTCACCCTTGCCTGCTGTGACTTCCAGCTACTGCTGAGAACTGACCAACAATCCTCTACCCAAGAGCGATTGCGTAATATCCATACTGGCCAATGAAGAGGAGAGCCCCAGCGAGATAGACGAGTGCCAAAATCCCACTAACGGGCTCTTTGAACACAGTGTCTTTGATGATGGAGGGTATCGGATGATCTAATTCTCGCCGGTAGTAAATAGCCCCTGATTTCGTTCACCACGCGAAGAAAGTATTCTACCCACACTTAGCAGACGGTGGCAAGGCCTCTAACCGATACGCACCCTACATCTTGTACGGTGGTCCGAACATCATCTAAGACTGGTAGAACTTCCGACGGTCGATAAGTAGTTCTCATCGACCGGCTGTTTCACATGATCTTATGTCTGAACAATAGGATTTCAACAGAGCCACACGAACCAAGTAGTTAACTCGATTCCGCACAGTGAGGCTATTCATCGTTAACATTCCCCACGCTGAAGCGCGAGACTTTCTCCTCGATTCTCTGTAACATCGGTCGGGAGAGCCTATGTCCCTAACTGTGTAGAGGGCATAGCTGAAGGATGAAATGAACACTCCCGAACAACTCCACGACCTGCTCGCAGAGGGCAGCCAATTAAATATCGTCTGTCACAATAATCCGGATCCCGATTGTCTTGCGAGCGCACTCGCATTAGGGCGGATTGCGGCCGACGCCGGTATCGACGAACGATCTATCCTCTACAGCGGCGATATTTCCCACCAGCAAAACCGGGCGTTCGTCAATCTCCTCGATATCGACCTCAAGCCGTTCGATGCTGCTACCCTCCAAGACCGGTCATCGGACTCGTTACTTGCATTCGTCGATCATTCGATTCCCGGTGAGAATAATCCGGTTCCCTCGGACACACCGGTCGATATCGTGATCGACCACCATCCTGCTGAGGGTATCGAGGCCCGGTTCGTCGATCATCGTGAAGAACTCGGGGCTGCGGCAACGATTCTGACCGAGTACGTTCGCACCCTCGATATCGAGCTCGATACGGAGCTTGCGACGGCACTCCTATTTGCCATCCGGTCGGATACCCTCGACTTCCTCCGCGGAGCAACCCCTGTCGAATACGAGGCGGCAGGCTACCTCCATGACCACGCAGATCAACAACTGCTCCGAGAACTCTCATCACCATCGGTTAGCGGGGGAACGGTCGACGCAATCTCGACTGCTATTGACAACCGATGGACGAACGGGGGAGCGCTTATTTCTCACGTCGGGCGGACGACCGAGAGGGATTCGCTCCCTCAAGCCGTCGATTATCTCGTCCGTCTAGAGGGTGTCGAGACGGCCATTGTCTTCGGCCTTGTCAACGACGCGATTCACGTTAGCGCCCGCTCTCCCGATTCACGAGTCCACGCTGGGAATATCCTACACGACGCGTTCGAGGATGTCGGAAGTGGTGGTGGCCACCATGATGTAGCGGGTGGCGAAATCCCACTCGGGGTTTTCGCCGACTACACATCCGATGACGACCAGTTGCTCGACATCGTTGAACAGATCATTACCGCTCGCCTCGTCACGGAACTCAACCTATCCGGTGTGGCCGAAGAGTCAGACGCGACATGAACCGAACAAAACGCGTATTCTGACCACAAATGGTCTGTTAATACCGATCTGATGACGGATTGTTCAATATTTGGCCTTGTTTAGACGCGGAGTAGATCGGACAACACTGTTGCTATCCGAAGCACAAAACCGATAGAAACGCTCTCATAGACTGATCCTGCTCAACCCATACAAGCACTAACTCATGCTCTCGGGAGCGTCTAAACAAGGCCCAGCCCCTATATACAGCATGGCCAATCCGACAAGGCTTGAGTAGATCTCACCAGTCGTATAAGATATAGGGCGCGTATCCCGCACAGTGGTTCCGGAGCACCAGCTGGTGTTCGATTCACGGACAGCGCCGGACAATCGTCCCGAGCTGGCTTTTTGGAAGCCACTCGTCGGAGAGGCTGGGCAGACCATCTCGGTCAGCAAATTTCCGTTCGTGTTCTCGAAACTGCTCCGTCAGCCGTTTGTGGCGGTCGGTATCGCCTTCAGTACGTTCGATCCCCTCTGCGAGCGAGTGCATCTGGTGTGCGAGTCCCATCAGCGGTTGAGCCGCTGTGGATGATTTGAAGAGAATTGCGTCCTCGGTCTCTCTAGAGATGGAGCCGACGAATATTGTGGGCGTGGTTCTGTTCGTGGATTTGATTTTTTTCTCGGCCAGCCATTTCGGCAGTTGAAGGAGACATTCTTCCGGGTCGAGGAGCCCTAACAACTGCCATAGTTTTCGGGTCTGCTGTTCGTTGAGAAGCCCCCGCTCCCGGGCTTCGTCGAGCGAGACATCGTAGTCGGCGAGGGTATCTGAATGCCACTCGCGGGCGAACGAATCGTAGTCGGCGTATTCGGTAATCAGGTCAGCCACTCTGTCAAAGGAGAGAGTACAACCATCTTAATATCCCCCACTGATCCTGACAGCTGCTCTGGTCAGCAACTGCAGAATGATCAGAGTTGCAGTGCTAGATAGATCCTCTGTATCTTGCGCGCGCTTTCTAACAGTTCCTTAGTGTTTGGTTCAGTGCGTGCTGAATACAACGCGCGAGTCTTGTACAGTGGTTCGTTCGATTCGCCTATATCAAAACACTCCGTAGAGAAGACGGTTATACCGGAGCAGTACGATTTGGTTCAACCGTATCAGTACTGAGCAGCTCCCCGAAAACTACCGATCTCAGATCGGTGAATTTAGCGTGCCGAAGTACACTTGCCATGCGAGCACGGACTTGGCTACCAGACTCAGAACGATATACATCCGCTCGCCGAAGAGATAGTTCTTCCAACGAGAAACCTCCAGATACTGTAGCGCCATGTTCAACGTAAAGAGATTGAAAAAGACGAAGATGGAGAAGTAAATATAGATGACAAACTGAGGGAACTCGCCGGCACTGGCTGTCACGCTTCCGATAAACGTGATTGCAATGACAATCCAAGGCACGATACCGGCGATAACACCGACCCAAAACGGCGTCCAGTCAGTTTTGTCGGTCGATTCGTTGCGTTGCTCCATCAAGAGTCCGCAGAGATTCATCACCGCCACGAGTCCAAACAACGCCACGAGCGTTCCAAGATCCCAGACTCCGGCGAGCATCCCGATCACGACGATCATCAGCGAGGCGCTCACGGAGTACTCATACCAGCGGTAAGGGTTCATTCCCCTGTCAAGATACGCGACGTATGCCTCGTACCGATTAGTTGCGATGATGGCGTGTGCGAGCGCAGAAATGAAGAGAAATCCGGCCACAAGCAGCGGAAGATTGGCATCAATAAACGAGACCGTCTCGGGAAAAATCGACTCAGTTTCAGGGTTGAACCCGTATCTAGTGCGTGTAATGGGCCACAAGACGCCCTCTGCTAGGAGCACCATTGCAAGCCCCTGAAGAAAATGAAGAACAGCCATAACCGCGTTCCACGACCGGAGCCGAGTGTCCCGTGCTGAACGCTGATCGCTGGTCCCGCTGGCTGCTGTAGTTTTTGTTGCCATTATCCTATGTGGATATCATCGCACATGTATGTAAATGGCCATACGCTCGCGTCGCTGAGGTCAGCGCACGCTATTGGCTATGTATACGGATCGGATTATCGTGTTTGGAGGACCGATGAACCGTTTCAGGGCCAACCCGCAAGAGAGTGGCCCTATTGATCGCTATGGCTATCATCAACGTTGACCACGTAGCGGTTCGAGTAACCAATCTTGATCGATCACTCTCCTTCTATCACGAACTACTCGGCCTCCCCGTTCGAGATAGAGAAGTTGTTTGTAAGCGGTATATTCCTGTGCGAATAGAGGGTTCCTACGGTCTCAATCATTATAAACAGGCCCTAGAACGCATTACAACGAGTTCGAGTGAGACGATACAGCCAGAGCGCCGGTCACCGTTTTGAACGTTTGTACGGGGTCAGAGTTCGCCCCGCTGGAACCGCGCGTAGCCCAGCACCACCGGCACAATAATCCACGCAATCAGCACCACCAGTGCGCCTACCGTCGAGACGAACTGCTCAGTTCCGATGACGGCTTCGGGTGGCGCCGTCCCCACGCCGAGTCCGGTCGCAAATAGGTAACTGGCGCTCGTCCCCGGTTCGATGAACTTCGCGAACTCCACCCATGCTGGTGTCTCCATCGGCGGCTCGAACCGGAACAGTACGTTTAGTACGGCATCAACCAGCGTCCCCCAGAGCAACGCTAGCAGCGCGTAGGCGCCGAAGGCGGCGCCAATAACCCGACGGGAACTGGCAATCCCCGTCGAGAGTCCGACAGCAATACCGAGGAACGCAAGCGTATAGCCGAAGGTGAGCACTAGCACGAGAAGATAGTCCCCGGCGGCGAAGTCGCTGTAGCTGGCGAGTAAATAGCCGCCGGCGACAACACCTGCGATAGCAAGCGAGGCAGCCAGTGCAGTCGCGCGTCCAACAAACTTTCCAGCCACTAGGTCGCGGCGAGAGTTCGGCAGCGACAGCGCCAACGTAGCAGTCCCTGACGCACGGCCGGCAGCGATTGAACGATAACCGAGTACGAGTCCGATCAGCGGGAACAGCGGGACGACGATGGCGACGAGTATATCGAGGTACGCCGAAAAGGGCACCTCCGAGGAGCCCGCGAGCCGCGGGACAACGTAGCCTAGCCCCGTCAGGAGGACAAGCAGCCCGGCCGTCAGTGTCCAGACTCCGCGGGTCGCGAGTGCTACTCGGAGATCGTTCTTGGAAACGGCTCGCCAGCTCATCGGTGTCCCTCCGTGGACTCCGTGCGATCAACATCGCTCGTAGTTTCGTGTCGAATCATAGATCGGTGGAACGAAACCGCAGGTAGCCGAGCGTCGCGGGGCCGAGCGCCCAGACAGCAAGTAGGGCGGCAGCAACCCACTCCCCGAGGTACCATGGCGCGTCGGGACCGAGGTAGGTCCCCTGCTCGACGCCGGCGAAGAAGCCGTCAACGAGTCGACGGTAGGCCATCCCCGGCTCGACGCCGTAGACGAATAGTGCCCAATCCGGCATCGTCCCGTCAGCGAGTCCGAGATAGTTGAGTCCGGCACGGAACACCCCTTGGAGCTGTGACCAGACCACGACAAACAGGAAGAACACGCCGAATGCGGCGCTACTGGCGACTGCGGACGAGGATGTCGCCGTTGAAATTGCGAGGCCAATACCGACGAATGCGGCGCCATACAGCAGCGTCCCCAGTAGATAAGCACCGACGGTTCCGATCTCGAAGCTCCCAAATGGGTAGTTCACCAGCGCAGCGCCGGCAAGGATTCCGACCGCAACGGCGGCGCCGAGCGCGGCCACCCGGGTGAGATACTTCCCAATCACCACGTCCAGTCGATCGTACGGCAACGAGAGCAACAGCGTCAGTCGGCCAGACGATCGCTCGTCGACGATGGTTCGGTGGCCAAGCAACAGCCCCACGAGCGGCACCAGCAGCGCGGCCGACCCGAGCATGAACGACGCATAGTCCGCGCTGGTTGGCTCGTCGCCGGCCATTATCGGCGTTACGTACCCGCCGGCGACGAACAGGAGCGCGACCGCACCGAGCAGCCAGCGTGTCCGCCGTGAGCCCCACACGTCTCGGAACTCCTTCCGAGCGATGATGGCCCAACTCACTGCCTTCCCTCCGCGGTGTACTCAACGAACAGATCCTCGAGTGAGGGCTCCTCAGTGGTGAAGTCGAGAACGTCGACGCCGGCGTGGTTGAGCGCGACCAGCACGTCCATCTTCGTGTCGTTAGGGCAGGTGACTACAAACGCTCCGTCCGCTATCCACGCCGAATCGACGCCGTCGACGGCCTCAATAGCGTCGAGGTGGGCCTCGTTGAGGTCGTCGACAGTAACGTGGAGTTTCGTCCCACCGGCGGCGGACTCCCGGAGTGCGTCGATAGTGTCGACCGCCTGTAGCCGTCCCTCATGCATGATGCCGACGCGGTCACAGACTGCTTCGATCTGTTCGAGAATGTGACTGGAAAAGAACACAGTTGTACCGCGTTCGTTCTCTTCGTTGATGATCTCACGCATTCGTCGGGCTCCGCCGGGGTCGAGCCCCGAGGTCGGCTCGTCGAGGATCAGTAGGTCAGGGTCGCCGATGAGTGCCATTCCGAGTACTAACCGTTGGGCCATCCCCTTGGAGTAGCCACCGGCAGGACGGTCAGCATCATCACGGATCCCAACGCGCTCGGCAATAGCCATCGGCTCGATATCCACATCCTTCGATTCCGCGGCGAACTGGAGGTGCTGCCGGCCGGTTAGCCGGTCGTACACGTCGTACCCCTCTGGGAGGACGCCCATGTGTTCTCGAACGGCAACACTCTGTTCCCGAGCATCCATCCCGAACACCTCGACCTGCCCCTCGGTGGGACGCGCAAAGTCGAGCAGCATGTTGATCAGCGTCGACTTTCCGGCACCGTTGTGCCCCAAGAAGCCGAATATTTCACCCTCCTCAATAGTAAGATTGACGCGGTCGACCGCCGTCACGTCGCCGTATCGCTTGGACACGCTGTGTGTCTGGATTGCCGGCATTAAAGTATCAAGTTGATATTTACATTCGGAGGTAATAAACACGCTGCGTTACAGATTACTCTACATCAGGCGGCCAAATTAAATGCTGGAGCCATCTCTAAATACCAGTATGCGTCGATGAGGAGGCTAATATCCATCGGACCGATTCTTTTTGAAATACTCGCCTTTGTTGAAATCCTCAGCAGTTGATGTTTTAGATTCCCAATTACTCAGCACAAGATCCTCTTCGCAACTCGACGAGTGGGTCCAAAGAGCGTTGAGTGAATGCCACAGATGATACTATAGTGGGCCAATCGATCGTAGTGCTACGTTTCGGGGTTGTAGCTGTAATCTGTTTTAGATGACCCCTGCGAACGTGACCGACTGGTTGCCATCAACTACATGGTACGCACGTATCTCGGTTGTTGAGTAGACTCTGGACGGTCTGTCCGATTAGTGACCGAATGCTTATGACGCCGCCCAGGTAACGTGGTGGTAATGAGCACTGAAACGAGTACGAACGACGACGTCCGGAGTGGGCGAACAATTACGCTCACTCAGGCGGACGATGGCTGGTGGGTCGCCCGTGACGAGGCGACCGGTGTCGCAAGCCAGGGTGAGACGCGGCAGGATGCCCTCGACAATCTTGACGAGGCAGTCGCACTTCACAAGGGAGAAACTGGTGACTCGGTCGATAATTGGGAGGAGGAAAAAGAAGTGCTTGACGAGCTCGGTATCGATCCTGATGAAGTACAGCAGGCTCGCGACGAGCATGATGATCTCCCCGACTTCATGCAGTAAGTCGGATGGGAGCGCCTGATTTTTCCGGACGCGATGTTGTCAAAGCACTCACGAAAAACCGCTTTGCCATCGTTGATCGGACCGGCAGCCACGTTAAGCTTCGATACGAGCACCCGACGAACGATGACGATGTCCGTATCGTCTCCGTCCCGCAACACAATCGGATCCGAACCGGGACTCTACGCAACATCGCAGACCAGTCTGGAGCGGAAGACTTTGAGAAGTGGTGTCAGTGGATCGACCGACAGCGCTGATGGGTTATCTAACTCATGACCACCACTGGCTCGAATATCGCTGTATAGGACTACTGTTCTGGATAGTGGATAGGTAATACCCGCCCGCTGGGACCGGATCCGTGTTCGACGCCGAGACGGATCCCGACGCAGTCGTGCGTGTTTAATTCATTATCTAAGTACGTGAGCAGGAAAAACGGACTCCACGTGTAAGCTGACCCGACTGCTTCCGGCGTCAGTCGGCGCGCTCGTCGGGCTGCTCCCGGACCGCGTCAACGACGGACGTCGCCAGCGGTACGTCCTCGCGGAGCGATTGGTGATCCCGACACGGTGAGGAGTCGCGCATTGCACTTCTCGCCTCGCCGAGCTCAGTAAAGAATGACCCCAGGTTTTCGCGTATCCTCAGAAACCAGTACCTTCTCGACGCATTTAGAGAGTAGCTGGCTCGCACTGAGGAAAGTAAAACGGCAGTATATATCCGGGGGTGGTAGGCTAGAAGGATGATGGCGGACGCGACGGGCTCGTCAAGAGCGACGTGACCCATGACCCGATGTAAAGTGGCTCTCGATCGGCCGGCTGACGCAGTAGATCTGTCGAGCGTTCTGTTTCGAGCCGTTACGACACTCGTATGCTTTCGTCGAACAGTGCGGAAAAGAGCTTTTTTTCGGCTGCTCGGAGGTGTTGTGTGAAGGTTGTCTGTGAGATGTCCATCATCGAGGCAACCTCCTCACCGGAGTGCTCACGGGGCCACTCGAAGAATCCGGCAAAGTGCGCGGTACGCACCGCTTCTCGCTGCCGGTCCGTTAAGGTCGCCGCTAGCTGCTTCCGGAAGCCCGCCTCGGTTTGTACGTCGCGTTCGCGCTCGCGCTGTGCGACGAGCGTGAGGCCATCGTACATCGTCTGAAGCGCGTCGACGATAGTCCGGATGTCGTTCGAGCTGGCGACGTGTGCGATCAGCGTCCCGCTCGTGCCGGTGAGCGAGAGGGATTCGATGCCTGCCCCGTACTGCGCCAGCGTCGCGACGATCGACCGCTCGTCTATCGAGAGCCGGAACAGAGGCCGTTCCTCGTAGGCGTAGACGTGCTGTGCCGCGTTGATGTGGTCGGCCTCGGCGACGTACTCGGAGACGGCCTCTGGATCAGCGTCCGCGACGGTAACGTACTGGATAGACCCCCCCTCGTCGCCGTCGCTAACGTGCTCGACGGTGACCGAACAGTCGAGCCGTGCCGCCATGTTCGCAAGTGGCTCGTCGATCCCGGTCAGCTGGAACTCCAGTTCGGTGACGCTGTCCGCGGCGAGCGTCTGCTTGCTCTCGACGGCGCTGATCGCGTCCGCGACGGTCCGACCCAATTCGGCGAAGATATCGCGTTCGATCAGATCGAACGCATCAGCGTTGTGGGTCATCACGACGAGAACACCGTACTCCGCGCCCCGGTACGCGAGCGGGACCACGACGCAGTGTGCCTCGCCCGGTGTTTCCGACAGGTCGTCTTCGATCTCGGTGAACACTGGACGGGAACTATCGAGCGCCGTTTCGACCGGGGACGGCTCGACGGCGCACAGCGTCTCGATGTGAACGTCGAGCGAGTCGATGTCGGTGCCCGCACACGTGCGCGGGCTGACCGAGCCGTCGACGAGTCCACGACCACCGATCCAGGCCACGTCGAAGAGGTCGGAGGAAGCGAACTGTTCGCACACTGCGGACTCGATCTCGTCGCGCGTCGACGCGGCGACGAGTTCCCGGTTGGTGTCGCGGAGCACCTCGTTCGTGTTGTTCAGGAGCGTCAAGCGCTCGTTCTGGTCTTCGATGCGCATCTCGCGCTCCTTCCGTTCGGTAACGTCGCGCTCGATCGCGACGTAGCGCTCCACGTCTCCGCCGTCCGTGATCGGCGCGATTGTCGCGTCGATCCAGCAGAGCTCCCCCGACTTCCGGCGGTTCGTCAGCTCGCCCTCCCAGACTGACCCGGACTCGATCTGTTCCCAGAGTCCCTCGTAAAACTCCTCGTCGTGTTTCCCCGACTGCCAGAGTCGCGGGTTCTCGCCGATCACCTCGTCCGGTCCGTACCCCGTGACCGTCTCGACGGCCGGGTTCGCGTACTCGATGGTGCCGTCCGGGTCGGTGAGGAAGATCGCGTGCCCGGCGTGTTCGATGGCCTTCCGAAAGCCCCGAAGTCGCTCGTTCGCCGTCTGTAACTGCGTCTTGATGGCGTTCTCTTCGTCGATGTACTCGGAGAGGTAATACACCGTCAGCAGGACAAGCGCGCTCACGACGAGCCCCGGGAGTTCCTCGATCCCGGTGGTCGCCGACTGCACGGTAAGCAGCTGCCGAAGCGTCATAAAGGACAGAAGCAGCGTCAGGAAGCCGAACCGGCGATCGCGGGTCCTCGCGAGTAGCAGGATCGAGTAGCCGACGCCGATCAGTCGAAGCCCGATCGAGAGAGCGATGATCCAGTTCATCCGCTCGGTCCCGTCCCCCGGCGGGCCGGTGTCACCGGCCCGCCGACCGTTCGTCCGCTTCGGTGCGCTGCGTTCATGCTCGGGAGGTGTCCGTTCTCGTTGATAACATCGGCGGTCGTCGGCACGCGACGCGATGCCGGTCAATCTCGGAGTCGAACCCCCCGATCCAAACAGTATTGGTACCCACAATATAGGGTGTCTTCGCGGGGTGGAAGCGACTCAGTCTGTATTGGTATTACCCTTTCCACCGGTAGCTACGTACATTTTCGTGTATGAGTTCTAGGACCAACCGGCCGGCGGGGGACCGACGACCCGTTGGCGAGACGACCGGTGACGGGTGGTGGCGATGAGCACCGCTGACGACGGGGACACGCTCCCCGGTATCCCGAACGTCGGGAAGGCCGACCTCGACGCGATGGTGGAGAACGAACGACCCGATCCGCGAGAGGAGCTCGCGGACGTCGAGGCGGACACTGACCTCGGCGTGGCGATGGCCGAAGACGCCAAGCGCGTCGCCCGCGGTGAGCTCTCCGGCGACGAGTACTGGGAGAAGTACGACGAGGCCGCGGCCGACGAGTTCGGCGAGGCGTATCGGGAGACGCCGAACCCCGCGGTCGACGCTGGCGACCAGACCGTCACGACAGAGACAGCCGAGTCGCTGAGCTGCGCCGTCGGGTCGATGGACACGGTCTCGACGGAGACGGCGCAGGTCGAGGGCGAGGAGACGGAGGGCGGGATCGGCACGGGCGACGAGAAGTGGGGGATGGTGATCGACCTCCAGAAGTGCGTCGGCTGCGACTCGTGTACGGTCGCGTGCAAGTCCGAGAACCGGACGCCGCCGGGCGTCTCGTACAACGTCGTGATGGAGGAGGAACACGGCGAGTTCCCGAACGTCACGCGAACGAACGTCCCGCGTCCGTGCATGCAGTGCGACAACCCGCCGTGCGTCCAGGTGTGTCCCGTCTCGGCGACATACAAGATGGACGACGGCGTGGTCAACATCGACTACGACCGGTGTATCGGCTGCCGATACTGTAACATCGCCTGCCCGTACGGTGCGCGGTACTTCGACTTCGGCGAGAACTACGACGACGAGGTCGATGAGGCCGGCGAACTGACCAGCCCCGAGTACGGCGTCGACCGCGGACCGCGCGAGGAGGGGAAGTCGCCGATCGGCAACATCCGCAAGTGTAGTTTCTGTACGCACCGGTTAGAGCGCGGCGAAGAGCCCGCGTGCGTCGAGACCTGTGTCGGCGACGCTCGGAACATGGGCGACCTCGAGAACCCCGACAGCGACGTCGCAAAGATGGCTGACTCGTCGCGCGCGTTCCAACTGAAAGAAGACGAGGGGACCGACCCCAACGTCTACTACCTCAAATAGACCGATGGCGACACAAAGCCCACACATCGAGTTCGATCCGGGGTTCGAAGACGACCGGCTGCGGATCGCTTGGTACGCGATCGTCGGCGTCCTCGTCGCCGTCGGCGCGTACGCGACGTACCTCCGACTCACGGGCGGAATGGCGAGCACCAACCTCACGAGCGTCGTCCCGTGGGGCGCGTGGGTCGCCTTCTACATCTACTTCGTCGGCCTCTCTGCCGGCGCGTTCCTCGTGAGCACGATGGCCAACGTCTTCGAGGTCGAGGGGATGCACAGGATCGACCGCGACGCGCTGTTCGCGGCCATCATCAGTATGGCGGTGGCGCTGCTGTTCGTCTGGATCGACCTCGGACGAATGGACCGGATGTACTTCCCGTTCCTCTGGCGTCAGCTGACGTCTGCGCTCTCGTGGGAGGTCCACGCCTACGTGGCCTATATCGGAATCCTGGTCACGGAGCTGTACTTCTCGATGCGGATCGACCTCGCGCGGGTCGCCGACCGCACTTCGGGGCTCCGAGAGACGTTCTACTCGGCCCTCGCGCTCGGTCGGCTGGACACGAGCGAGGCGTCTCAAGCGTTCGACCAGCGCTGGCTCAAGCGGGCCGGTATCGTCGGTATCCCGCTGGCGATCTTCATGGTCCACGGCGGCACGGGCGTGCTGTTCGCCGTCTCGAAGGCACGCCCCTACTGGAACAGCGGGCTGTTCCCGGTGATCTTCGTCATCTCGGCGCTGCTCAGCGGGACCGCGCTCGTGATGATGGTATACGTGCTTCGAACGCGGCTGTTCGACGGCGAGTCGGTCGACCCGGACCTGCTCGACCGACTGGCACAGCTCCTGATCGGCTTCATCATCGTCGACGCCGCCTTGACTGCCATCGAGACGTTCATCGCAATCGCCAGCGTCCACCCTCACGAGATCGAGACCTGGAACGTCATCATGTACGGCCCGATGTCGTGGTCGTTCTGGTGGTTCATGGTCGGCTTCAGCTGGGTGTTCCCGATGGTCCTACTGAGCAAGCGATCCTGGCGACGCACGCCGTCGGTGATGGTGCTGACCGGACTGAGCGTCGTCATCGGGATCGTCGCAGTGCGGTTCAACATCGTTGTTCCGGCGCAGGTCATGCCGGTGATGGAGGGACTTCCCCACGGGTCGTACTTCCCGACGCTGGTCGAGTGGGGAACGAGTGCCGGCATGATCGGTGTCGGCCTGCTGTTGTTCACGATCGGTGCGGAGACACTGCCGTTGACGCCGCTTACCGGAGGTGACCACGAATGAGTGCTGATGATTCGGGCGAGGACGGCGCGACGGTTTCGCGCCGCGACTTCGTCAAGGCGGCCGGGAGTATCGGAGTCATCGCGGCGGCGAGCAACGCCGCGGTCGACGTGGACATCGACGACCTGTGGACGGACGACGAGCTCCACTACGTCGGCGACGACTACGGCGAGTACGGCGCGAGCGACGTGATACACACCACCTGCGGCCAGTGTAACACGTTCTGTCCGATCAAGGTCCAACTCGCGGACGGGAGCGGCACCGGCGAGTACAGCTCGCTCGTCCGGAAGCTCGCCGGAAACCCGTACTCGTTCCTCAACACGCAGCCGTTCTCGCAGGTGCCCTACGAGAGCGATCCGGAGGACGTGGCGATGGGCGACGTCGAGGGGAGCGGCGACGTCGACACCGATCGCTGGTCGCTCTCCGGTGGCCGGATCTGCTTAAAAGGGCAGGCGGGGATCCAGACGGCCTTCGACAGCTACCGCGTCCGCCGGCCGATGAAACGGGTCGGTCCACGCGGGTCGGGCGAGTGGAAGACCGTCTCGTGGGACACAGTCGTTCGAGACATCGTCGAAGGCGACGACGAGCTCGGCCACCCCGGACTGGCTGATATCTGGGGGTTCGCCTCACAGGAGGACGTGATGAGCGACTGGGAGGCCGTCCAGAACGGCGAGCTGTCCAAGGCGGCGTTCGACGAGAAGTACGCGGACGACCTCATTGACACCGACCACCCGGATCTGGGGCCGAAGTCCAACCAGATCGTCGACGTCGGCGGATTCCGCCGCAACTTCATCCGAACTCGGCTTTGGAACCAGGGGCTCGGATCGATAAACAGCGTCCACCACGCCGGGACCTGCGGGTTCTCGAGCGTGATGGGCAACGTCCGTTCCCACGACGCCAAGAAGAAGCGACAGTACCCTGACATCGAGAACTGCGAGTACCTCATCGCGTGGGGGACCAACCCCATGGTCGCTAACAAGGGGCCGACGTGGCTCGCGCCGAAGCTGACGAACGCCATCGAGGACGGGATGCGGATGGACGTCGTCGACCCGCGCCTCTCGAAGACCGCCGAGAAGGCCGACACGTGGGTCCCCGTCGAACCCGGCGCAGACGGGGCGCTCGCGCTCGGGATGGCGCGGTGGATCATCGAGAACGACCGCCACGACCTGACGTACCTCCAGAACCCCTCGCGGTCGGCCGCGACCGACGACGACGAGCCGACGTGGAGCGACGCGACGCACCTCATCCTCGTCGACGCGGAGGCGGGGCCGAAGGCGCGCGCGGCCGACCTCGGGCTCGTTCCCGAGGACGCCGAGACCGCCGACGACTTCGTCGCTGTCGACGCGACGACGGGCGAGCCGCGTCCCGCGAGCGAGGTCGACACGGCCGTGCTCGACGTCGACGTGACCGTCGACGGGACGGCAGTCCGGAGCGTCTGGAACCAGTACCGTGACCGCGTCTTCGAGTACACCGTCGAGGAGTATGCCGAGATGGCCGGCGTGCCGGCCGACCAGATCGCCGAGATCGCCGACGAGTTCACCAGCCACGGCAAGCGAGCGGCGATCATGGCCTATCGCGGCCCGGCAAAGCACACGAACGGCTTCTACAACACGCGGGCGATTGCCACCCTCCAGCACCTCATCGGGAACTACGACTGGAAGGGCGGGCAGATCACCCCGTACGCGGGTTACGACACCATGTCCGGCCGGTACCAGCTCGGCTCGGTCCCGGACGGGCACTCACCGTGGGGAATTCCCCTGCTCCGCGGCGGCGTCAACTACGAGGACACCTCGCTGTTCGACCGCGACGACGGCTACCCGGCGAAGCGGCCGTGGTTCCCCGTCGCGCCGCCGCAGGCGACCCAAGAACTCTACGGCAGCGCCGCCGACGAGTATCCATACGGCGTCGAGGCGCTGTTCATCCGCCCCTACTCGAACAACCACGTGATGGCGGTCGCCGGCGGCGACAAGATTCCGGCGATCTTGAAAGACACCGACACGATTCCGCTGATCGTCGCCTCGGACACGGTCATCGGCGAGACGAGCCAGTACGCCGATTACATCCTGCCCGAGCCAACCTACCTCGAACGGTGGGAGAACTTCGGCACATACCCGAACAAGCGGCTGGCCGACGAGAAAATCAGCCAGCCGGCAGTCTCCGTCGTCCCCGACGCGCGTCCGTTCGAGGACGTGCTCATCGAGCTGTGGTCGGAGCTGGACCTGCCGGGCGTCGGTACAGACGCCATCCCCGACGCGGACGGTAATCTGTGGCCGCTTGAGCAGGCCGAGGACTTCTACCTGAAGCTCGCAGCCAACATCGCGTACGACCGCGACCCGGTCGCAGACGCGAGCGAGGATGAGCTGCGGGTGTTCCGCGAGAGCCACGAGAGCGGACTCGGCGACCGGTTCGACCTCGATCGCTGGCGGGACGCCGTCACCGACGAGGAGTGGCCGAAGGTCGTCACGGTGTTGAACCGGGGCGGCCGCTTCGAGGAGCCGACCGAGGGCTACAACGAGGCGTTCGCCGAACACGGTCACGGGTACGACTACGCCGAGCGCGGCGACGATTCGAACGCCTACGACGGCGAGCACATGCGGTACAAACTCGAGTCCCGCGTCGACTTCTACAGCGAGGTCGTCCCCAACGGGAAACACTCCTTCACCGGCGAGCGGTTCGACCCGCTCCCGAGGGTCGACGACGTCGAGCACTACGACGGGACCGTCCAGGCCGCGGTGAGCGGCGACGACGAACCTGAGCGCCCGCTCCGACTGATAAACTGGAAGCCGCGGACACAGGGGATGCACCGCACCCAGAACAGCCCGTGGCTCCGCGAGACCCGCCCGGAGAATCCCGTGTGGATCAACCCGCGGGACGCAGAGGAGCGCGGCATCGAGAACGGCGACGAGATTCTCATCGACGCCGGTCGCGAGACCGCCGACGGGGTCGCGATGGTCACGGGCGGGATCCGACCCGGCGTCGTCGGCGCGATGTGGGGATGGGGTCGGAGCGGCGACGGCGCGACGCCCGAAACGATCGACGGCGAAACGCGGCCGGCGGTCGAGGCCGACGGCCACAGCGACTACCAGTTCGACGAGCCAATGACCGAAGAGGGCGGGTACGCGAAGGGACGCGACGCCGGATTCGCGATCAATCACATCCAGCCGTTAGACGAGGAAATCGGCGACACCGGCCTCTCGGATCTCGTCGGTGGGAGCAACGCGCAGTACGACGCCTTTGTCGACGTGGAGCGGCGGTGATTCGCGTGTCCGAACACACGAACACAGACGGCGACCGCGACGAGGCGGCGTTGGCCACGGCCCGCGCCCGCTTGTACGGGCTGTTGGCCGCGACCTTCGACGGAGAGACGGAAACGACCGCCGCCGCGCTCGACCGGGGAGCGTTCGTGACCGTCGCCGACGTGTTCCCGATCGACATCGAGACGGCGGACCTGCGCGGCGACGGCCACGACGCCGACTCGCTGGCGATCGGGTACGACAACCTGTTCGTCGTCCCCGGGACTCACTACGTCCCGCCGTTCGCGTCCGCTCACGCAGCCGATCCGAGCGAGGCGTTCGAGTCGGATTCGCGGTATCACACCGCTGGAGAGGCCGGAGAGCTCCTCGGGAACCCGGCCGCCGACATGGCGAAGCTGTACGCCGCCGCCGGGTTCTCACCCGGGCGCGGCGACGACATTCCGGACCACGTCGCCGCCTGCTTCGAGTTCATGCGCGCGCTCTGCGAGCGTGAGGCGACGCTCCTCGAGGGCGGCGGAAGCGAGTCCAACCTCGACGCGGTTCGCGAACTCCAAGCCCGGGCGCTCTCCCAACTTGGCTGGATCGACCGGTTCGAGGAGGCAGTCGCGAGCCGCGACAGCGTCGAAGGCGTCTTCGCCGCGATCGCTCGTCTCGCCCGGACGTTCACCGCGTGGGACGCACATGACGTCGTCCACGCCGACGAACAGCCGTCCGAAACCACGCCAGCGTAACCACACCAACGATGACAACCACCAACATCTCAGACGAAGACCTCCGTGATCGCCTCCGCGTCGTCGACGACCCGGCGCTCGATACAGATATCGTTAGCGCCGGGCTCGTCACCGACATCGTCGTCGACGACGGGACCGCCGCCGTTGAGCTCGCGCTCGGCGCGCCGCACGCCCCGGACGAGGCTGCCATCGCGGAACGCGTCCGCGAGGTCGCCGACGACGCGGGGATCGACGTCGAACTCTCGGCGAACGTCCCGCTGTTCGACGCCGCCGAGTCGTCGGTCCTACCCGGCGTCAAGAACGTGATCGCCGTCGCCTCCGGGAAGGGCGGCGTCGGAAAGAGTACCGTCGCCGTCAACCTAGCCGCCGGCCTCGCCGACCGCGGGGCGAACGTCGGGCTGTTCGACGCCGACGTGTACGGCCCGAACGTCCCGCAGATGCTCGGCGCAGACGCCGACCCCGATGTGACGACCGTCGACGGCGAAGACCGAATCGAACCGCCGACCGCCCACGGGCTCAAGCTGATGAGCGTCGGCCTGCTGATCGACGACGACGACCCGGTCGTCTGGCGCGGTCCGGTGGCACAGAACACGCTTACGGACCTCTTCGACGACGTGTCGTGGGGGTCGCTGGACTACCTCGTCGTGGATCTCCCTCCCGGGACCGGCGATGTCCAGTTGACGGTGCTTCAGAACCTGCCCGTCACGGGAACGATCATCGTCACGACGCCGCAATCTGTCGCCGTAAAAGACACCCGTCGAGGTGTTCAAATGTTCGGCGAGTACCAGGCCAACGTATTGGGTGTCGTCGAGAATATGAGTGGATTTGTCTGCCCAAATTGCGGGGATACTCACGACATCTTCGGCGAAGATGGGGGGCGATCACTCGCCGAGGAAGTTGATGTCCCGTACCTTGGATCACTCCCGCTCGATCCAGCGATTCGGATGGGAGCCGATACCGGACAACCGATTGTTCGTCGGGACACCGGTGAAACCGCGACGGCCTTTCAGAACTTAGCTGCCACGGTTGCAAACAAAGTCGGTGTCTTGCGACGACATCACCAGCAGCAGACATTCGTGGAGGGGAATAACTGAGAGATAGTCTGTGCTGATTCCGACGGAATAGTTACCGCTAACACGCATCGCACCGCTCGAACTCGTCATTCCCGTCACCGAGGTAGTCGGCCGCCCGCCAGCCCCACTTGTCAAGGCGTCCACGCTCATCGACGGCCAGGTAGATATCGCGGACGGCGATACCACCGTTCATACGATTGGTTACAGCCTCTTCGGCACTCGGGGAGTGAATTAGGGATAGCTACCAATTTGGAGAAACAACCTCGTCGGTCGTTGGGAATATATTGTCGCTCTCACCCCCGTCCGGGGATCGGCCGTAGTGCCACGTTTCGGGCTTGCGGCCCCTATCTCGACATGTGGCTCGACCGTCCAAAATATGCGGCCGCTGAGGCAAGTGCGCCGGCGTCAATAGAGAGATTGGGTCTTGTTGAGATGCACGGCTCTGTTAAAGCCCTATTCTTCAGACATATTTCTGCCTGAAACAGCCTTAGCTGAAGCGTGCAAATTGACCAATGGAGATCGTATCTGATTCAGATGGTTTTCATAGCGACGTGTGAGATACAGGGCGCGAATCTCGCACGAAATCCAGCCACTTCCAACTACCGCTGAGCGTTCACTACTCCAAACCATCGTGATTTCATGGTAAATTCTTCTTGACTATTTCTACTAATTCGTCGCGGTTAGTCGGTTTTTCGAGATAATCATCAGCAGAATTCTCCCTGTCAGCATCTTTAGCTATAGCGCTGAGGAAAATGACGGGACAATCCCACCCCTCTTTCCGGACAGCAGCAAGCACTTCATCGCCTGAATATCCGGGCATACGCCGATCTAACAATATCACATCAACCGAACTGTCGAGTTTCTCAAGTGCCTCTTCACCATTGTAAGCAACCCTCGTGTCGTAGTGGTCGTCTAGATACAGGGCAAACAAATCGGCAAGATCTTTCTCATCATCGGCGAGCAATACTGTTGGTTTAGACATAGGTGAGATTCACTCAGCAAGGGATATATATTTGAATACTGTCTGTTAGTGGTAGCAATTCTCTACGCATTCTTACGATAATAACTACTGGAAGTTCGTCACGGATTTAGATGGGCTTGCTGGATAGATGCTCTTCATCGACCGGCTGTTTCAGACAAGAAACTATCTGAAGAATAGGATTTCAACAGAGCCTGTGTGTGTTAAGTTTGAAGTGGTCACTGGGGTTCAGAACCAGTGATGTTCTGGACATCAGACGTTATCTCCTGCCGTCCAATATGCGTGACCCGGTAGAACGTTTGTCGACCATCTCCATCCTCTGGAGCTCCAACACGAGCGACCAAGCCAGCATCAACAAGCTCTCCGAGGTGGTGAGTAAGGTCAAATCCAGGATCGTCAACAGCCTTAGCGAGTTCTTTCCGTGCGACTTCCTCACGATCCCACAGGTAGTACAGGATAGCATATCGTCGACCATCACCCAGCGCTGCTTTCCGTGCGACATGATCCGTGAGCGTCCCCATACTACCGCTGAACAGCTGCTCGTCCACGTACTGTTCAAGACCGCCCTCATCAGGATCGGGCGTCGTGGAAGTAGAATCCGAGGACATCGTTATTTGGGCGTACAGCGTGGATACATATGAATCTGCCGACTAGAAAGAATAATTTCTTTGCTTTTAGTTGATAGTATGGGTCCGTCGCAGGAATAACCACGCTTTTGCCGAGATAGGGTTACCTGTGAGATAATGTTTGATGGCGATACGAATTTTCGATATAACGATCGCCCGATCTCTGATATACTCGCAGAACAAGCGCCCACGACCCCAAAGTTGGGCCCGCATAACGACTTCACGGTCTACGTGATGGGGCCGTATACTGCGTTCAACGCGGAGAAGGCCTACGACGACGCTGACAAACTCCGTACCCCCTTCCGGGATGATCCCCTCTTCGATCCGGGTAAGCACATTGATGCTGCCGGAAATAGCAATATGGAAGAAGCACTCCGGGATTTCTGCGAGGAACTCAGACACGAGCACAACTGCCGCGCATTCATCGCCACCGACATCGACATCCCCACGCATCAACAAGCCAAAGAACGGAATGAGAACCGAGGCGAAGACGAACTAGAAATTGCGGGGATGGATCCGCTTGCCCAATCGGTGGCATTTGTAGCGCACAGCGATGCCGTGCTCTTCTTATTCACCAGTGGGGGATTGACAACCGGCGTCGGAGCCGAGACAGGTGGGATCTTAGGTGAGTTCCATCTCCGACGGGGGAACCCCGCTACAACTCACAAGCCGGGCCAGCGGGTTTCGACTTACGCTGACGAGACATTCGGAAGTGCTACGATTGACGAGTTGCCGAAAGGATACGACATCCAGTACGATCGATTTGATTCAAAAGAAGAACTACATACGTCTGTTCAACGCTGGTTCGATAATCTCATCCGTGAAACCCGAGATACGGACCTTCCTGTGTTTCTCCCCAGCGAAACATACTCGTCTGAAACCAATGAGTAAGGCTCATAGACAGTATCGTCTGAACTGCTCTGCTACTCATAGGGATTAACAGAAGAGTCCGCACATCCGAATCAACTGCTCTCGAATCACTGGCATAACTGCTGTGACTGATACACAGCGCGAATCGCTCACCGGACTTTCAGCAGAAAATGAGTGCTAACTTGGTCAATACAATACGAGGGTGTCATAGAACGGTTACCACACCAAAGAGCAGGGTGAATGCTGAGATGGTATGGACTCAGCGATCCTGTAAGATGATCCTTCGGTAGAGTCGTTCTTCAATGTCGTGGAGACGGAGACGCTCGCGCTGTTTGAGCATCTCTCCTTCAGGTTTCTCAACGAGCTCGACGTGTTCGCCCCGGCGAAGACGGGGCGAACACGAGACCACGAGCCACCAGAGTTGATGCGTGGCTTTCTCCACTGCTACTACAAGGACATCTAGCGGACCATATGCATTGAGAAGGCCGGCCTCAACTACTGCGGGCGGTGTTCGATGCCGCTCGTGAACTTGATTAATCAGCACTGACGAGTACTTCGTACGCAGATGGGCCACGTCTACTATCACCACCCCGGCGACAAGCAGTTCTCTCTTGACTTCGTCCATCCAGATCCTGACCAAATCGTCTCGCAGATTGTCGGCTACGGCGACGACGTCGCAGTGAAGGTCCAGAAATGCGATATAGACGAAACTTTCTACGTCATCTACACATCCCGCGTTGGCGGTGGATCTGTTCAGGAGATGGATTTTGACCTGAACGAGTCACTCTCAGAGATGAGTGCCGACAACAGCACCATCGTCGTTCGTCTCCTCGAGATTTACCGTGCACTGCTCGCTCAGAACGAAAAAGAAGAGGGAACGCCCGTTGAGGCGTACAAGAATATCGACGTCGATGCATTACCAGACGTTCTCGATCGGACATTGTGGGAAGGACCAGCAACAGACGTTGCTGGCCGACTCGCCTCGAACCTGATCCTCAAACACGCACTTCCGAACGCCAATCATCGAACCGCTGTTGCGCTAATTCAGTTCTACCTTCGGCGCCTAAATCCGGACTTCGCTATGCCAGAAACCTCCGTAGAGACCGATCCAGAATCCTACGATTGGCGGGAATGGGTAAACGAGTACATCAACGAATCGAAGCGACTGTTGACCGTTCGACGGAAAAACGTCCTCTTCAAGCACCTGTATAGCTTCGGTGCGAGAACGCTTGAGCGAAAACACGCGGTCGAGATCGACCTGACTGAATACGAGCTGGATATGTACCCAAGTGAGGCGAAAGTCGTCTACGCAGAGAAGCACGAGGATCTCTGGGTCACGTTCGTTGAGGAGGCTGTCGAACGTGCCGGCTATCCGGAGCTAAAAGAGACATCTGGCCTCTCAAAAGCAGAATTCGCGGAAAAAATCCGAGATCTCGACTAAGCGGTTCTACTAATCTTGAAGCGTGGCGACTGTTCGGCCCGTTTCCTCGGCCTCTTCGCTGCGCGACATATTGTACGTCGCGAGCGCTTCGTCAACCGCTTGATCAAGACTCATTAGTTACCTGAACTTTGGTTCTCCTACCGTATAAACGCTTGTGTCAGCCGATCTGTTGTGAACTATCCAATTTCGATTCCCCTGCCCGTTCCACAGGGGAGGTTCTTGACGGTCTGAAGCGAAGGGAGAATCTAGAAGATTGTGAACTCCGGTCGTGGATCCTCCCCGGCGCTCGATTGGAGGGGCTTCTCTTTCTCGTTCTCATGTGGCGCAACGAGAGCTCCTACTCGACGTTCAAGAGATTTCTCGGTGTCATCGGGCTACTCGCGTTGCTGTATCCACGTACCTACGTCAACTACGGGGCCGAGTTAGCCTACGTCGATGGGACGAACTGTAAATGGAAACCGTGGGTGTATCCCGGAACCCGAATTGTCGGGCTCCTCTACGTTAGTATTGCTCTTAATGAACTACGGCAGAATCGACTGTCGTACCAGTCGTAGTAGGTCCGGAGCGACGGACAGTCAACCCCACACCAACAGCTTTTATTCGCCGCTATTACATGATGAACCGATGGCGTCGTCGTCGCACGATTTGTCTGCCGTGTTTCTGGTGACGGTCGCGGCGAACGTCGTCCCGCTGGTCGGCGTATTCCACCTCGGGTGGAGCGCACAGACGTTCGCGGTCATCTACGCGATCGAACTGGTCGTTACCGTCCCGTTTGCCGGGCTGAAGGCGCTGTTCGCGCGCTGCCCGCCGAACTACGACGAACTGGAGCGCCCCAAGGAAGACGACCCGCTCAAGTCCGACGAGCGGGGCGGGATCTCCGTCGGACCAAGCGACCTCACCCACCGTCGCGGGAGCGTCACGATCGTTGACCCGCTCCCGCCGATCTACCCCCGGAACGTCCCGTTCGTCGCGCGGGCATTCGGGTCTGCCGTGGCGCTTGTCGGGCTGTTCCTCTTCGTGTTGGGCCAGTTTGTCGACGTGCCGGCGACGCTTGCCGATCCGAGTGTGGCGGCGAGCGTCGTCTTCCTGGTCATCTCCCACGTCGGCGTCGTCAACCGCGAGTACTTCCGGAATCGACGCCACGAGACGAGCACTCCCCGAGACATGGTGGCGAGCGCGACGACCGAGGCCGGGCTGGCCGTGGTGGTACTCATGTTTGCGATTGTCGGTGGCCCGGCCGGCGCGCTGGTCGCGTTCGTCGCGGTGAAGCTGTTCGCAGAATGGCGCAGCTACCACGGCGGGATGGCGTTCGACCCCGAGGAGGGGGTGGGAATGCTTCCGCCCGTGGCCGCTCCGGACGTGCCGCCGACAGCTGAGGTCCGTCCGGACCGGCGAGCTGTTCGCGCCACCGCACTCTGGCAGGGCGTGAAGTCCGCGGTTAGCGGCGGCCCGGCATACCTCTTCGCGTGGGTCGGGATCACTGCCGGGTCGGCAGGGCCGGTCGCTGCCACGGTGGTCTGTTTCGGCCTTCTACCGGCCGCCGTCGGCGGGCTGAAAGCCGTCGAGTACGCCCTCACCCACGGTACGCTGGCGTACCAGCGCCGCGACGACGCGGTGGTCGCATACGACGAGCTCACCGAGACGGTCCAGTGGGCGACTCCCGTCGACGACATCCGGGACGCCGAGCTGTGTGAGGGAGAGTTCGTCGACCGCGCCTGCGACACCCGGACGTTCTCGCTCACCACGTTTGCGGGCGAGTACGAGCTCAGCGTTGCGCACCTCCGGGAGTACGGCCGGGCCGTCGAGGCGTTCGTACTCCCGGTCGAGACGACGGCGTTCGACCCGATCGACCGACGCGTGGCCGGGGCGGCAGCTGCGGTCGGAGTCTGTGGCGTCGCCGCCGTGGCCGGCATCGCCTACTACGCTCCCACCATCGCGGCGGTCGTCGCCGGGTTTGGCAGCCCATTTGGCGTCGTCGCACTCAGGTCGGCCTGGCAGTGGGCGCTTCCGGCCACCTGAGTCGATGTTGATGGCAGACGAGGCGGGCGACCCCTGATTCAGGAAGAGACGTCAGCGGCGCCGTTAGACACGCTATAGTACTCACCGAAGAGGGTTGGTGTTCGGGAACTTCCTGAATATTTATCACCTACAATCCCTTACAATCGACTACAAACAGATCTTCTCATGCCTATCGACCTCCGAACACACGATCCTTCCGACGACATCCATATCGATCCGAGTACAAACAAGGCTGCGATTATCCAACTTCTCTATACGAACCCTAACTACGGGTTCACGCCCTCCGAAATCCACGACCAACTCGATGACATCCCAAAAGGAAGCATCACTGGTACGCTCACCCGTCTGTTCAACGACGGCGACATCGGCAAGACCGCTGACGGCTACTACCACGCCCTCAAGAGCCGTGACGATCTCCGGCGATTCGCCCGTGGTCTCGTTCAAGTCCGGGATCTCACTGTCCGCTACGACGATGACTTTTCTCCTGCCGACATCGAGCAAACGGATGAAAGTTCCCCGAGCGGCGCACAGTCCGAGATCAGACAGGACAGCAGTGCCAACGACGAACCGACACCCGAAGACTGGATCGAGAGTACCGACGATTCCGAACAGGCATAGCGACCCGCTATATCCGGGTATTTTCAGGGGTATCTCGTCTTCATAGTCGACCCAGACGGGAGCATATACGAACCCACGGCCTGTTATTGTTATCTCGGATGCTGACCGGCCCTACCTAGCAGAGGAAGCAACCGTCGTTAGTCTCAGCACGAAGGTCGACGAGCGGTACAGCCACTTGACGTTAGTTCTCTCGAACGACGCCATCGACAATGCTCACCTCAAGGAGACCACGTACGTCCTCCCCGTGGGCGACCTCTGCGATCTTACATTGGCTAAACACCAACCGGCACTGGTGACCTTACAAACTGGTTGCGAGGGTAACTGTCACCGGGAATGTCGAAGGGCTGTTACCGATAGCGTTCGTCACCTAGACTAGATGCATCGGCCAGGACACTACGGCGGCTCGCTGCTTGCGTACGCACCAGTCGGCTTTCTCGTAGTCGCAGCCGGTGCCGTGGAGCTAGCGATCGCTGGCGGCGCCGTCGCGGTCGCCGGAGCAATGATCCCCGACTGGGACCAACGTGTACCGTTTGTCCGCCACCGTGGGCCAACGCATACCGTGTGGTTCGCACTTATTGTCGGTACCGTTCTCGGCGTCCCTGGGGCTCTCGTCGGGAGTAGTGTGGGTGTCGTCGGTGCGATCGCGCTCGGCGGTTTCGGATTCGTGGTCGGCACCATAATCGTCATCGGACACCTCCTCGCGGATGTCCTCACGCCGATGGGTATTCGTCCGTTCGAACCGCTCCGAGACGACACGTACACGCTTGATGTCGCGAAGGCAGCGAATCCTCTCGCGAACTACGCGCTCCTCGCTCTCGGGGCCGTCACCTCAGTGATCGCGTTCCTTGCCGGCAGTGTTGTTGCTGGCGCCCTCGGCGTCTGAACAGCAGATGGGTCCCTCACGACGCATTCAAGCTGGCGTATAGAGATTCTAGCAGTACGCTGTGAACTACCGAGAATGAGCTGTACCCGAGTACAGGAGTTCAGTTATCGTGATCGATGTACTGGTCTTCCCACTCTACTCTAGCCTTAATTTCTCTGGTACCCCGGCGGGTAGTGGTATACTCGTTAGTTCGTCGGTCACGCTGGCTTTTCTCGATGAGTCCCTTCTCGACAAGTGTGTCGAGATTCGGATACAGTCGGCCGTGATGAATCTCCTTTTCGTAGTAGTCTTCTAGTTCGTCTTTGATCGCGAGTCCATGCGGGGCGTCAAGTCCTGCGATGACATACAGAAGGTCGCGTTGAAACCCAGTGAGATCGTACATCGTTTCTGTTTCGGCTCATGTTTTTGAAATACTGTTGGTTGTTGGTATCCCATTTTCACCCACGAGAGATACTCACAAAGCTGGCCAAAAGAAATATGTCTCCTACAATAGTTTAGACTACAATAGTTTGAACTACACTATCGACAGCTATATGTTTGTGACAAATCACACGCGATTATGGGAGAGTTCATCAACCGAGATGAGGAACTCACGCGGCTCCAAAGTTTGTATGCGAGTGACACCGCGGAACTTGCCGTGGTATGGGGGCGGCGTCGAATCGGTAAAACCAGGCTCATCGCCGAATCGATTCGTGGACGAGACGATGCGGTATATCACCAAGCAACAGAGACAACTGCAAAGAGCCAGCTAGATGCGTTCGTCGCTGACGCCCGAGAGACATATCCCGACATCGAACGCCTCCAACGGGATTGGGAAACGCTACTCGAGTATCTCATCGCTCACGATGCCATCATTGTGTGTGACGAATTCCCGTATCTTGCTGATGCGGATTCCGAACTTCCCTCGCTCATTCAGCGATTGTGGGATCACGACGTCGAGGATTCCGCGGTCACACTCGTGCTTACGGGCTCAGCGATCGGGATGATGTACGATCTCACGCTCGATGGAAGTGCCCCACTCTATGGCCGTATCTCACAGAACCCGAGTGGAAAATTTCCCATCTCGACACTCGATTTTGGCGCTGCAATGGAGTTTTTCCCAGACTACGAACCGACAGAGCAGGTGTTCGCGTACGGTGTTTTTGGTGGCGTCCCCCACTATCTCCAAGCGGTCGATGATACACAGTCACTCGGAGAAAACATCACTCGAACGCTCCTCCAACAGCAAGGGAGCCTCCACGAGGAACCCGAACACATTCTCCGAATGGAGATCGACGAAGTCAACCGATTCTTCGCGATCCTTGAGGCGATTGCCAAAGGCAACCGCACACGAAACGATATCGCCGGTGATGCCGGGATCGATTCCAACAGTTCGAGCTACTATCTCGATCGACTAGAAGACCTGAAACTCATCGAACCGGATTATCCGGTGACCGCAGATCCGACACGAAGTCGAAAGCGTCGGTATCGAATCAGCGATAATCTGTTTCGCTTCTGGTTTCGGTTTGTTCACGGTCGGAGTGGTCGATACGAGCTCTATGATGAAACAGCCTACAGCGACTTAGTTGAACCCGAGCTTCCAGACTTCGTGAGCGAGACGTTCGAACAGCTTTGCCAACAGGCTGTCCCGAAGCTCTATCCGAGCCTTCGCTTTCTCGAACGTCCCGGAAGCTGGTGGCACCAAGAACATGAGGTTGATGTTGTTGGACTTACTTCAGCGGGAACGCTCCTTACAGGCGAAGTCAAATTCACTACCCAGCCGATCGGATTCGATGTCCTCTCTCGACTCCGAGAGGAGGCCACACTAATCGACTGGACACCCTCTGAAGGAGGCGATCCCGAGTATGAGTTCGCGCTTTTCAGCCGGAGTGGATTCAAACAGTCAGTGCAGGAGGCTGCTGCCGAAGATGAAACGCTCCAATTGTACTCTCTTGACGACGTCGTCGAGACCCTGAGATAGCCAACAGAACCTTCGACTCATCACGGGCGTGGGGGAATCCGAATTTCGTCACCAACCTCATACAGATAGCCCTTCAGGAGTAACTGCTCAATGATATCGCGCGCATCAGCAGGCTTGATTTTCTGATCTTCGAGGTGTGTGATCGCCGTCTCACGGGTAAGCGGGTCGGTATCGCCCAGCTCCTCAAGATGATCGAGGACATTTTTTTCAGCTGGCGCAATAGGTCGCCGCGAATTCGCCATTACCAGCACCTTTGAAACACAGGTAGTAGGGTATTGGGGTCACCGTTAGGTGATCGAGCATCGATCGGAACCGGGCACCACGACTGTCACATCCCGACCGCGTACTCGTCGACGAAACGCTTGGTCGGCGTTCCGACTATAGTTGCGATCCGTCGCTTCGCTCCCGCTGTCCTGTCGCACGACCGGTGGCGTCGGTTTCGAGCGAGCGCCGGTGACGTGTCACCGCGGCGTCGATGGCCGCCGTCTGGGGATCGTTGAGCCGGGACCCAACGACGGGGATTGGCCGCCAGTCAGCATCGTCGTGTTCGGCCGACAGCGTCACCTGCCGGCGGGGGGCGCGACTGTAGTAGTACGCGGCGAACCGCCCGTTCCCGTCGTCGTTCACCCACGCGAGGGTGTGGACCGGAGCGACTATCTCCGGCTCGAGCGATGTCTCCTCGCGGAGTTCGCGCTCAAGTCCGTCGACGGCGTCCTCTCCACGGTCAAGTCGCCCGCCGGGGAGCTCCCACCCGCCGTCGGAGGCCCGCTTAACAACCAGCACATCCGTCTTTAGTTAAGCGAGAAACCGCGTGACAGCGGCGACTTATCGAGGCACCTTTCGGAAGGAATGAGGAAGTCGTGTCTGTGCACAACAACGACTCCTCAACTCGAATTATGCGTCGGCTCACTACACTGTTTCCCTCTGAATTTCTTGAAGAGCACGCCGAGGAACTCGGCGTGGTCGAACGTGACCGCAAGCTTCAGATCCCTGCCTTCGTCTGGGCATTTGTGTTCGGCTTCGCCGCAGGCGAAAGCCGAACACTCGCCGCGTTTAGACGCTGTTACAACTCTACTGCCGATGAGACGATCTCTCCGAGCGGATTCTATCAGCGGTTGACTCCGACGCTTGCGAAGTACTTCCGCGACCTCGTCGAGACCGCGCTCGACGAGGTCGCTGTTCCTAACGCTGTTGACGCTGATATCGACCGATTTAGAGATGTGATGATCGCTGATGGAACGGTGTTGCGGTTACACGAATTTCTCTCAGACCAGTTCGAAGCCCGCCATGAGGAGCAGGCTGGAGCGAAGCTCCACCTGCTCCACAATGCCACAGAGCAGACGATTGAACGGCTCGATACTGCTAACGAGAAAACGCACGACAGCACCCTGTTCAAAACAGGGCCGTGGCTTGAGAACCGGCTCGTGTTGTTCGATCTCGCCTATTTCAAGTACCGCCGGTTTGCGCTGATCGACGAGAACGACGGCTACTTCGTGAGTCGGCTGAAGCAGAACGCGAATCCGGTGATCACGGCAGAATTACGGGAATGGCGCGGCCGCGCCATTCCCTTAGAGGGCAAGCAGCTCCGCGCTGTTCTCGACGACCTCGACCGGAAGTACATCGATGTAGAGGTCGAAGTAGAGTTCAAACGAGGGCCGTACAATGGGACGCGGTCGCTAGATACGAAGCGATTTCGCGTCGTCGGCGTCCGCGACGAGGACGCCGACGACTACCACCTGTATATGACGAATTTGGCGAGAAAAGAGTTCTTTCCGGCGGATTTAGCGGAGATCTACCGTTGTCGGTGGGAAGTTGAGTTGCTGTTCCGGGAGCTGAAGACACAGTACGAACTGGACGAGTTCGACACGAGTGACGAACACGTGGTGAGGATCTTATTGTACGCAGCGCTGCTGTCGCTGCTTGTAAGCCGTGATCTGTTGGATCTCGTCACTGAGCAGGCGGATGACGAGCTTGTGTTTCCGACAGAGCGCTGGGCGGCGACCTTCCGGTCGCACGCCCAGCTCATTCTCCACGAACTCGGTGAGTACCTCGGCTACTCACCACCGCCGCTGCTTGAACGGCTGATCGAAGACGCTCAAAAGATCCACAAGCAGCGACCAATCTTACAAGAAACACTCGCTACCGCTACACAACCGAGGTGTGAGGCTTAACTAAAGACGGATGCAACCAGCACGTGGTCGTCGGGTGTGACGACGACACCGCGTTGGGTGACCGTGGCGTGCAGCGGCGTTTCGGTCATTGGTTGGATCGCAGTTGGGAGATGTCTCGACGCGACTCCGGGGGCACACGTTCGAGGGCCACCCGTGACACGCTCCTGCGCGACACATCGGCCGCCATGCCGTCGATCTCGACGAGACCCATGCGTCTGACTCTTTGACCGGTCGTATTAATGTTATCCCAACTACATAATAGCGTATCCGATCGCTGCAGCATCGGCCAGAGCCGCTTCATCGGAAATCAGCTCGCCGTCTCAAAGACCGCGACGTCCTCAACGGTTAGCCCGTCTTCTGCCGCCCTCGACTCCCCGGAGACAAGATCCGTCGCATCGACCGTCCCATCGATCCCGACCGTAGCCGTTTCAGAGCCAAAGTTGAGGAGGACGACGTAGCTCGCGTCCCCGTTCTCGCGGCCGAAGGCGACGACGTCGTCGGGCTCACTCGTCTCGTATTCGACGCGGACGAGATCGCCCTCAACCCCGAGCGCCGGGTGGTCGTCGTGGAGCGCAAGCATGTCGTCGTAGTGCGACCGGATCTCCTCGCGGGCATCGTCCCACGCGAGCGGATCGCGGTTACCCCGCTGTCCCAGCTCTTGACCGCCGTACAGCATCGGGATCCCAGGGAGGGTGAACAGCGCACCGGCGGCGGCCTTTACGGCGTCGTCACCGCAGTCGACCACGTACCGCGTCTCGTCGTGATTCTCTAAGTAGAGCATGAACGCGGCGTGGTCGGGGAAGCCGGAGCGCGCCCGCCCCTCTACTGCGTCAAGGAGCGACTCCGCAGGCTGGTGGCCGGACCCGACCTGCCGGAGCGTGAAGTACAGCGTCGTGTCGAAATGGATGTCGAACATCCCCTCGTGGAAATCGGCGATGTACGGGATCGTCTCGTCCAGCAACAGGAACTCCGGATCCTCGGCTTTGAGCCGGTCTCTGAGTTCCTTCCAGAACGACTCCGGGACCGCCCAGGCCATATCACAGCGGAAGCCGTCGGCGACCTCGGCCCACGTGTCGGCCGCATCGAGGAGGTGTCGCCGGACCTCGAGGCTGGTGAAATCGAAGTTGGCGATGAGCTCCCAGTCGAAATACGTCCCCGGCTCGCCGGAGTCCTGCCACTCGTAGCGGTCGCGGTACTGTGCGTCAGGGTTCCGGTAGGCGTCTTGGAACCACTCGTGATCGCGCGCAGAATGGTTCAACACGAGATCGAAGAGCACCGCCATCCCGCGGTCGTGGGCCGCGTCGACGAACGCCTCGTAATCGTCGCGGTCGCCGAGATCGTCGGCGATGGCGAAGAAGTCCGTGATGTTGTACCCGTGGGGCTTCCCATCGTGTTGTAGCACGGGCGTGAGCCACAGGCAGTCGACGCCGAGCTCCTCGAGGTAGTCGAGCCGGTTTTCGAGCGCCCCGAAGGTTGTCTCGGCCTCCTCGTCGTCGTCCGCGTACCCGCGGACGTAGATCTCGTAGAGCGTGCTGTTCGTGGCCCACTCGGGCGGCTCGTTGAGCCGAGTGACGCCGAAGTCCGCGCCGTCACCGAGCCGATCGACGCTAACCGCGTCGGCGACGCTATAGCTCGCGCCGACGGCGACTCCGTGGACGCGGATCCGCTCATCGATCGCTGCGAGCGGGACTCGGAGTTCGCGGTCGTCGACTGTCGCGTCCTCGCGAGTCACGTCGTCCCGGTCGTCGAGGAGGAACTCCACGTCGAGATCGGCGGCGTCACGTGACGAGTCCGGATGTGGCGTCGGGGTCGCCCGAATGACGGCCTCGTCACCTTCGATTTCGGCGTCGAGCCTGACACGGGGACGCCCATCCTCATCTTCGGTGGGTTCGGCGCGTGTTCCGGATCCGGATCCAGAAGCGAAGCCGCTCTCGCCACCACTCTTTCGGGCCGAGCCACTCTTGCCGCTATAGCCGCTCTTTCCGCTTCTCCCGCTGTACCCGCTCTTGCCGGCGACGCCGGCAGTCCCGGCTCCTTCGCCGGTAGGCCTGTGATCGCTTGGGAAGACCCGGATTGTCAGGTCGTGGCTCTCGACCGGCGTGTCGAGCGTCACCGTGTAGCGTCCGGGGACGTCCGGGACGAACTCTTCGACGGCCTCACCGCCGACGGTCGCCTCACTCGCGCTCGGGGCCTCAGTGACCGCCCACCGATACGTGGCCTCGAGGACCGGGTCGCGAGGGGCTAGCTGTACCACGTCGCCGACGGCGGCGAACTGCGGCGGGCCTGGATGATCCATTCGGTACGTGTCAACTCGGGAACTTCGGGCTTAGGTGTTCGGAACTGATGGTAAATAGATATAATCGTTGTTGCTAACTAATCCCCGTGTCGAGAATCGTTGTTCACGTCGTTTTCGAGGATTTCTCAGAACCGGTTTCGTTTTAGATATTCGATAATATCTGCGACAACAGGCACAAATTTCCTGTTTCCGCGTGATCGACGGCGGAGACAGTCATCCAGGGATGTGTTGGCTTTTCATGGGCTCTGGCATACTCACTTCCGTAGCCGGAACAAGGCTGTTCGTATGAGTAACGACGTACCAGATGAACAAACAGCGAGAGAACTCGCAAACACGTATGCTGACAGCGAGTGTATCGGTCAACTTGGAGATGTCACTGATATTGAAGAACGTGACACTGAATGGCTTGTCGAGTTCGAGACGCACACACTCTCTGACACCTATACACACCACGTTCGGATCACGAAATCCGTCGGGAACGTGATTTCACACGACCGGTCAAGTCGATTCGAATGATTTCACCAGTAGATGAGACACTGCTCACTGGTCTGCTTAGGGAGTTTAGCAATGTTGCGCTCTCCGGCCAGCCTTTATTATTGGATGGAGCGTATCGACCTCTAATGGCTGAAATCGTCTCGACGAACGATACCCTAGGTGGTGCGCCCCGAATCGAAGGGAGGCGTATCGGCGTCCACCACATCGCAAAGCGAGTGCTTGACGCTGGAGAATCTCCCGAACAGGTCGCCGCCGACTACGATCTCGACATCGCCGACGTCTACCGCGCCTTGGTATATTACTATGACCACGTCGACGAGATGCGGAAGATCCAAGCCAAGCGCCAGTCAGTCTCTGATGAATTATCTGTCGTTCGTGGTCCTGAAGACCTAGACACGACAACCCAATCAGAGCCCGAAGCATGAGGCTGCTCGCTGATGAGCACGTGCCACCAGCTATTGTTTCTGCCCTCCGTGGAGAAGGGCACGATGTTGCTGTCGTTGGAGATGACGTTGAGTTAGGCTCTGAAGACACGGTTCTCTTAGAGTATGCACGTGAAACTGATCGACTCATTCTGAGTGAGGATACTGATTTTCGCGGGGCCGATCCAGAACTGAACGTTGAAGATCATCCTGGCATCATCGCTTGCGATACAGCTGCTTCGGCGGGCGAAATTGCTGCGGCCATTCGACGAATAGAGATGTATACTGACGAGCTCGTTGGAACAGTTCTCTACGTCCCAGGCAACTGGCTGTGACTATCTTGGCAGCACCAGAAACCTGCTAACAAACTCGGGTCACGACCCATTTTCACGTTGTCAATCGGACGGATCAGGAAGAGACTCCATCGCAGCCTCCCGATCAAACGTATACGTTCCGTACTCAGGGCTTCAAAGCCTGGAAGGTCATCGTACAGGTGTTCAACTGTGGATGCCCAGAGCGCTCCGGCAGAGCCGTACGTGTCAGGATTGCGTTCGTACAATTGCTCTCGTAATTCGCTTGCTTTGAATCTCAGTGGCGGTGAGAACGTGAGTGAGTCGAAGTACAACCAAGCAGACCCAGATATTCCGTGTGGACTCCACTTCGATGTCGACCATCAACAGTTTCGGTTCTGGGTTGACGACTACGGCGTCGAGATCGAGAGTCAACCAACTAGGAGCGAAATACGGTCAATCGCCGAAGACCTGCCATCGTAGGAACGGTTGTCGCTCTGGCTATCGGTCGTCAGCGGTCGAGCCAGTAGTGCCAGTCGGAGATGGCCTGTTCGGTGTCACTGCTGGCATCGATAGGTTCCAATTGTTCGAGAGGCACGCTGAGTTCGCGACCCATCCACTCGACGGTTACGAACTGCTGGCGGAGAGATGGCTCTGATGATGGTTTGTCGACCACACGAACCGTTTCCCCTTGCTCTAGCGGTGAGATCTCCTGTTCTTCCATACAGTGTGCCTCGAAAGTAAAGTCCATCGTCTCCTCCAAATAGATGTGCCACCCCATCGCTTGTTCATCTTGAGTGTAGGCATCGACGATAATCCGCATCTTAATGCGCTCTTCTCGCTCTTCGTCGCGCTCGGTCATGACTCACCTTCGGTGCGAGTGTGGAACGTTGTACCGGAGCTGAACTCGGTCAACTCATCGATACGACTCTCAAGCTCCTCGATTTCCTCACGGAGTTCTTCGGCCTCGTCACCGTCGGCCGCAGCAAGTTGGTCTTTGAGCCCCTGAAGCCGCGTCTCCTTATGCTCCTCGTCAACCTCAGCCTTGCGGATATACTCTGACTCCGCAATATCGTACATATCACTCTCAGAAAGTTCCGTCACATCGAGTATAGCATCTACCTTGTCGCGGTCCACACCCAACACGCGCTCTCGGTCAATACCCGCCTCTTCGAGCGTCTCCAGTACTTTCTCGTCATCCTTCAACGAGCGGTTCCGACGCGTCGTCCGCTGGACGGAACCAAAGGAGCCTGACACCGGCTGGTCATGGTGAAAACGAGCCAGCAGGACATCAGCCACATCTTGACGGACAGCGTTAGCGTTGCGCTGGACATCCGATAGCAGCGTGTAAAGATTGACCAGTGCATCCGTCTCCATCTCTTCGAGCGCAGTGACCGTATGGCGTTCAAGTGCGTCAACGAGGAGCAACGCATCAGCATACACGTCAAGATCCGGTTCTGTCCGCTCTGTCTCATCAGGTGAGTTGTCGCCACTTGCCAGTTGGGTCGTTGTGGGGCCGTCCTGTTCGACAATACTGCCAGCCTCTTCATCGATCTCAAATCCCGGATGGAGACTCAACACAGCCGGGTACGGGGCAGCATCTGGTGGCAGTCGATCGAGTTCGAAGCCGCCTGACTCGTCAGTGACCCGCCGATACAGGCTTTCAAATTGTTCACGCTGGAGCGGCCGCGTCTCACCCGTCTCCTCAACGTCGATGATGACGCGATGCTCTTGGACGTCGGTGACACGAAACCGCTTGTGTGATACCGGCGTGAGCAGCGTCGCCTCCGTTGGGAGGTCCTCGAGTTCTTCCAAGAGCGTGTGCCACGAGGTACGGAACGACATATGCGGTGGTGAGGACAGCCAGATGTATAACATATCACCGCTGGAGCCCGCAACTGCGTGAGAGATACTCGCGGACTACGGTCAAGCAGCTGTCCCGGAGAAACACTTTCACCCCGCTCGCCCGAATTATAAGTCACAGAGTGCGTAGTTTAAGATGAGGGAGCAAAGCTGGCTCGACTACGACGACCGGACCAGATCCAAAATAGTGTCACACGCTCCCTCTCCCCCAAAAAGAGGAATGACCTCTAATAATCCAGAGGCAGTCCGTGGCACCTGCTCGTTCTGCGGCGAGAGAGTCACCGGCCGACACGCGATCATCCACTATGAAACGGCCGGCGGTGAACCGGGTATGTGGGCCGAATGTCCCGGCTGTGGCGAGATCGTCGATCCCATCAATGCTCAGTAAACAGCTCATCCAGCAGATCGTCAGGCTCGAGCCGTCATCGACAACGCACCACGAATGCCGCCACTGTGGATGCAGCGTGGAGGAGAGCCTTCAACTCGGAGATATGGCCTTAACCGAACACGGATGCTGTGTTGACTTAAACTCGTGATTCTGAAGCTGTACGTAGTCTTCTAAGGTTTTCTCGTCTGTCTCTTCATTTGATCCTCCATCTCCTCCGCCTCCACCGTTGTCGTCTGTATCGGAGGCACAACCAGATAGTCCAGCTAAACTCCCTCCAACAATTACGATGCCGAGTCGGGGGAACCCTTCTCCGAGAAGGTGGAGATATGGCTGAATGAAAAGCCGGAGAATCCTTCTTATCTCACCTTGACCGGGACGGCGAAGATCGAGTAGAGCAGCAATTTGCGGAGGAGTGGACTAACCTCGATGTGAGGATGTTTGTGGTGTCAAATGTCGTTCCCTCCTACATCGAGAAACAGGGGGTAGAGTTCCTGACCGACGTAGAGTTTATCGAGATGTTAGAAGGAGAGCTGGAAGTTTATACACCTAAATTCTGAATCGTAGAGATAACCCCGTCTAATGCTCTCTGAGCGGCATCTGAACTCTCACACCCAGTTAGTACGACCTCCCCAGTTCCGAAAATTAGGATGACATAATCGTGTGTCTCAGTAAGTCATCAGCTCAAATCAAGCCCGTCTTCCATTGCGGTATCCTCGACTGCGGCTATGTCAAACACCATGTCATCAGCAGTAGAAATACCCCGAGAAGCAAGGAACTCCGTCAAACCATTCTCTACCACAACCTCCACCGTCTCAGCATCTAACTCTTGCACAAAGCTCTCATCGAACGTCTCTGACTCCACGAGATACACCCGAGGCAAGTAGATAAAACGAGCAGCATCAAGCGCATCCTCACCGGATAAACCAGTATATCGAAGTGTCTCATAATCAGCTGCAAACGACTTCAACGCCTCCGAAAACTCATCTAGCTCAGGAAGCAATCGGTCACTGCTTTTCAACACGCCGATAGCCGCCAACTCCTCGGGAGTCACCTCTTCGTCTGCTTGGCCGAGCTTTTCCCAAGCAGATCTCAAAAATTGGCTGCTTGTCGCTGCTGCACCGGCAAACTCGAAGATTTCTATAACTATTGAGTAGAGGATGGTTGACCGAGCAATAATAATGTGTCTCCCTCAAGAGAAGTCGACGAACTTAGTTCTAGACAAAATTCATTACGGGGCTAGTGCCACTTCAGCGATGAGATGCTAGATACGACCGATAGATGGCCTCTAGCGTGGCTCAAGCAGATCATGACTGAAGGCTCAGTAGTAGTGATGTCGGATGAATTTATTAAAGGAGGGAATAGCTACTCGATATTATGACAGTAAGTAGTAGTCGGATGAAGGAGCTACATAAGCTAACCGAGTATGAACGGTGGTCACTAACCCGTTTAGCGGAGTTGTCGGGAAATATTGATTTAGAGAAATATACGGTTGATACTTTGGTTGAGAAGCCCATAAATCGAGAAGTAGCATTAGACGGGAAACGAACTGCCTACCTGAGGGCGACCCGTTCTATCGGAGGTAGCGGAGTCGATCAAGTGATTAGTGATATTACACCGCTCATATTCGCAAGTAGTTACAAATGCCTCGATCTCTTTGTCGAGTGGTTTCTGAAGATTAACGGAAGAAGTTCCTCGGGCGCTTCTGATGATTGGCGATTCTCCGAGAAAATTTCTGAGATGGAGACGCTTGATTTCGATGATACTCCTAACGTCCCCACCATCTTTCAAACTGATGAGCGAATACTTGAGGCAATCTCAAACCTGTATATAGAACTCGAAGAATATCGGCACTCTATTATTCACGACGCTCTTCTGTAGGAGATTGTTGATACTGCTGAGCTGTGGCTGTCGAGTCGAAGAGGACAAGGACACCGCGTCAGCGGTGTCCGACACGGATGATTCCGCTAGATGTGTTTGGGTCGGAATCGGTCGCAGCGGACCTGTTACAGCAGGTTCGCTGGCGTGACGGT
>NZ_CBVY010000001.1:140806-291129 GCF_000513435.1 Halorubrum sp. AJ67
GTGGATCGTGGCACCGAGAAGCGGTACATCGTGCCGGCGAAATCCGCAGATGAATCGACGATCCGGCTCCTGCTGGCTGGCCGCCAGCAGGAGCCTCTCACCGTCTATACCGATGGATTTCGCGCGTACGATCCGCTTGAAGAAGACGAAAACTTCGAGCGTGAATACGTCGTTCACGGCGACGGCGAATACGCCGACGACACGATCCACGTGAACACGTGCGAGAGCCACGCGTCGCTAGCGCGACGGTGGCTCTCGCCGCATCGAGGCATCTCAAAAGACCGTCTCACACAGTATTTCCGAGCGTTCCAACTCAGACGAGAACTCTACCGCAAACCCGGACGAAAAGCGCTCAAACACGCCGTCAAAGCAACTCTCTGAGATCAACAATGTGCTACACAAGAGCGTATTCACGATATGGATTTCAAGTTGAATGACTCTAAATTAATCGTTGAAGACGGGTCGAGTAGCTCCTATGTGTTTGGAGGCGAAGAGCTATTCTCGTTCGCTGGTGTGATCTCCGTCTCTATCGAAGCGATAATCTCTGACACCCACGATTACGTTACGAAGCGCCAGTTGATAACAATGTTGGATAATTTAACCGGTATCCACAACGTCCCTCTTTTTCACCTGACAGGCCATGAAGCTCCTATCATCCATTCACCAATGGAGCCAGCCGAAAAGAACCCATACAGGTGGGAGCCTTTAACAGAAGAAATCATACAAATCGCTCCCGTCGCTGAAGGTGATGAGAACTTTTGGCTGAATCTTGTCGGGCTTCATAACGGGGATGTTGTGAGTGAATGGATGATTCCCGGCGATGAGGTAATGGAGTCTCTAGAACCGGGATTTGATGTGTCCTCCGGTGACTTCGAGCAATATTCTGTTTAGTGCCGTTTCAACCAATAAATTGCTAAAAACGACCGAGAGATTCTCTATAGCAGGAATATAGCAGATAACGACTGAAGACCCACTAGTTCTACTCCTACGAGACCAGTCTCTGATTCCAGAATCATAACGTGTACCAGTTCCAGAAGCCGTCTGGTACAGGAGTAAAGGTGGCTGTGAAAGTCGTGGACCTACAGCAGTAACGAGGGGCAGAAACAGAAGGTACCACAACTAAGAGAGAGGAACGAGTACGTGTTCTGGAAGGGGTTGTGGTCACGTCACACGCTCTCAGCCCCTTCGTTTCAAGTAGAAAACTAGAAACGTCACGAGACGACCGTAACGGATCCGAAAAAACAGCAGCACCGGGCCGCACCGTATATCACCACGACACACGCCACCCGTCACTGTAGTTTTATCAAGATACCAGTACGTAGACGGAGACGAACGCCCGATGAACCCGTTTGATTTCAGTGACGTAGCAGACAACACCACGGACGAACTCCGTGATTTACTCCGAGAATACATTCTTACAAGCAGCAGCGAACTCCACGGTGAGCTCGTCACCACGCGCCGCACCCGGCAGTACATCGGGACCGGGCAGATCGTTGAGGTAACCGAAATCGAGGCAGTACAGTACGGAACCGTGATTCAGACGCACGATGCGTTCGTTGAGACGGACGCCGGCACTGCATTACTCACGTACCTTGTAGAGACACACGACTTCGAACCAAGCACACCGTACTTAACCAATCTACTACGATACGCGTTCGAAGAACTCGATGCCGTAACCGTCAGCGAAACCGAGACCGGGGATGAGAACGTACAGGAGTTACACGTGACGGTGAGTGATGATGAGTCGCTGCGAGGTGTTGTTGACGAGTGCATCCGGACCGTTACTGCTGATATTAACGAGCAACACCAGTACACGCTCCGCCTTGCACTCTCCGGTGCCGTGGTCGAAGATGGACCCGTCGAAATTAATGATACGCACCGGCTTCGCGGGGTGGACGACGGGTTACTGCTCGGAGAGAAACGAGTATCGAACACGGCCCCGGAAACCAAGCGCGGGAAGAACGTGAAGAGTTGGAGTACAGTCGCAGAAATCGACATGTCGACGCACCACGCGTTCAGTGACGCACCGGACGTAGCTGCCGAGTTCCTCGCAGTGACTCTCAGCGTGTTCAGTCAATCATGGATCGCCGTGAAAAACCATCACACCGTACCACAGACGTTCCACGTGCAAATGCACGGGTTTCCGGCACCCGGTGAAAATGGTGTATCTCTCGCAGAAATTGAAACGGAGCACGCCACGCAAATCAACGCGTTACTCGAATTATTACGCCCGTATTGCGACGGGTCAACAAAACTACAGCAATCGAATCCGTACTTCATCCAGGAGCTCTTCACACCGCCGATCAACCTTGCGTTGCACCACTGCGGTGAAGCGATCATTCGGTCCAGGTTACCGCAAAGCAGCATCGGACGCGTGTTGTTCGGGCTCGAGGCACTGTACAAGCAGTACACGGAAGGAAAGACATCATCCCGTGATGTCGCACGGTACGCCGCATTCACGATCGGGCAGGCGAGTAATGATATTGACCCGGAAAAGATCTTGGCGGACATCACTGATGCGTACGACTATCGGAATCAGTGGGCGCACGGAGACCAGACAGGTGAGATACCCGAGGATCTACAGCAGCGACTGTTCGGGTACTTGCGGTGCGCGATTGTTGTCTTCGCGTGGGTCGACACGCATACTGAACTCATGACTCCGAAACACTTGGACATCGAATCCGCGTTCATCGATGAATCGGTCCGAGAGGAGTTCATTGAGGAGCTTACCGGGTTAAAAATCACGGATTTCATCACCGGACTCCCAGCAAACGAGCAGGAACAGTAGTGACTGGAAGTGGTTTTACCTGAAACAGTAAGGATTACGTCCTGTTCCAGGTCTTCTTTGAGGCTTCTCGGTGTTTTTTGACGGTGAGAATGTGTGGTGGAACTCCGAAATCCGTGTATCGAACTAGTTTTTCCAGCGTGGTGTATTCCTGGTTTCCAAGGTTATCAAGTGAGTCTGTATCGAGTAGAAACTGGATTCTTTCGGTGCCTGGCAGTATCTCCTTGGAGTCCATGTCCCCTGTCTTTGTCCCCGATGTCAGTTAAGGGTCTGCCCTCGCATTTTAAAAACCATTTCCGGTACTACAGCGTAGCAAGGCCTTTAGACACTGGAACACCAGTCCTACGTAAGAAGACGAAATGCCTGAGCGGAAGAACCAGCACTACGTACCCCAGCACTTCCTGAAGGGGTGGGCTACGGACAACGTGGTTAACGTCCTACCTCTCTCTGAGGGCAAAATCTTCCCCAACAGCATCAGGAAGGTCTGTTCACGCGACTACTTCTACGGGAATCCTCCAAGGGTCGAAACCGAACTCGGCAAATTAGAAGGACATCAGCACAGCCCTTTCAAAAGGCTGCGTAACGGGGCTGACATCGGAGATCTCTCCGGCCAGGAGGTCAAGCTGCTTCTCTCTTTCATCACGACTCAGCGGGCGAGGACCGAAGCCGAGCGAGAAGATATCCGGAGTGCGGAAGAGTTCATGCGTGACGCGGTCAAAGACGATATGGAACACGACCGGTACGAAGGCAGTGTCATCTGGGACTCTGACCTTACCGAGGAAGAAATGGAGGACACGATGGTTGACGCCTCCCTTCTCGGAACACACCATTACATCATCACCCAGGGAATCTTCGGCTACACAGGAATCCAGGATCTCGAAGCTGTAATGCTGTGCAACGTCACCGAAAGAGAGTTCATCATCTCCGACGCACCGATGGTCCTTGACAATCCTCGCTACAAACCACGGTACGGAGCAGTACCGGCAGGGATCGGCAACAGAGGGCTTAAAATCTATTGCCCCATCGACCAGAACAGGATACTACTCCTCTACGACCCACAGGTCTACAGGTTCAAAAGCAACTCCCGGAAAGAGGTCCTGATCAAAGATCCTGACGTCGTCGACCAGATCAATCTAACCCAGTTCCACAACGCAGAGAACGCCGTAATATCCAGCTCCAGCAGCGAGGACTACATTCAAGGCCTACACAGCAGGATCAACGAAGTACGCCGGAGAGAAGAAATCACGATGCCTCTGGAAACAGAATCTATGGAAACCGTAGAGGTAGAAAAGACTCCGGCCTACCAAGCACCAAAAATCTCTCCTGACATACCCGGCTGTACCACCATAACCCATCTCCGGTACGACAAAAGACGTCCCAGCTGCCAGGCACCGAAAGGCCAGAACCTGGCCCGCCGGATTTTCAACGAGGTCGGATTTCCTGACGCAGCACTCATCTACGCAATCAGATTCTTCGAAGAACAACTGGAACTATAGGTGGCATACTGAGTCTATGAGAGCTCGATAATCCGGTCGACACCGCTGTACTCATCGTCCAAGATTTCTGGGGACATCAGCAGCTAAGTCACTATTACTGGTTCAGGTTTAGACTAAGTAAAGGTTATAAGGCCACCATTACGTAATATATGTATCAAATGACTCAGAAAACAATCGGACAGAATACCGGTCAATCAGGCCGTGTGAATCTGTCTGGTCCTGAACTCGCTCAATTCGATGCCGAGGTCGGCGATCCAATAAAGGTAGATGTCGCTGAGTCGAAGGGAATTGCTAAAGCCATCATTGAGAATAGCATTGAGGAGGAATTCGTTATTGTTTCCAAACCAGTCAATACCTCATCATCTACGGAGGAAACGGATGAGTAGCGAGTATCCCTCTCTGTTCGACAGTTGCCAACCTCGCGACGATGTACTCGACGGTTCTCTTCAGGAGGAACAGTTTGCTGCAAAACTATCTACCGTTGTTCACAACCCCGACAATGCTGCCCCTGTCTACCGCGATTCCGGTTCTTTCTATGATATGACCTACCCCACAGAGGGGTTGCGAACACTCCTTTCAAACCTCACTGGGCGGTTTCTTGCGACGACAGAGTACGATCCCGGTTCATACACCTCGAGTATTCTTTGTCTTGACACACGCTTCGGCGGTGGGAAAACACACGACTTGATTGCTGCCTACCACCTTGCGAAAAACCCGAGTACGATCAAGAATCTCTCACACTATCTTTTGGATGGCGACGATACACTTGCGTCAAACTACCAAGACGCAGTTGCTGATGATCTCGATATTGCGACCGGCGTTTTCATCGGGACGAAAGCCGACAGCAAAGATGCCCGTCACGCTGACGACGATCCGAATGCTCCAAACACCCGTACAATGTGGGGCGAACTGGCCTACCAGCTCTACGGTCTTGATGGCTACGAGTTTGTCAAAGACTACGATCAAGACCAGGCCGCTCCTGGTGAAGGTACTCTTTCAAAGCTCTTCGCTCAATATGACCAGCCGGCGCTGATCCTGATCGACGAGATTGCTGACTACATGAACAAGGCCGCCGGCACGCCTGTCGGCGATAAAACGCTTGCCGATCAGACGCTCTCGTTTGTGATGGCGCTGCTTGAAGCAGCTTCCGAATCGGATAACGTGACGGTCGTCTACTCTATCGCAGATACAGCATTCGGCGAGCAGGCCGACCGGGTTCGGGACAGCGTCAATGATCACATCGAGGAGGTCAACGAGATTGGTCGCCGACAGCACAAGACAGTCACCCCCACGGGTGAAAATGAGATCGGTAAAGTGCTACAACACCGGCTGTTTACTGAGGTTCCAGACGATACTTCTCGTGAAGCCGCTGATACCTACTTCCAGTTCTACGACCAGGAAGATCGTCAATATCCACAGGAAGCAACTGACGCCGGCTACGTAGATGTCCTTGCACGTGAGTACCCCTTCCACCCCTCACTAATTAATGCGCTCACGGACAAGATCGATACAATCCCCCGGTTTCAGCGTACTCGTGATGCTCTCCGCTTGCTTGCGCGAGCTGTCTACTACCTCTGGAATCACCAACCCGACAGTTACGACCGCCACTGGATCCGGATTTACGACCTCACAGTCGCCGATGACGACCCTGGTGGTGGGATTCAGACGATTCTTCGGGAACGGCTCTTCGACTTCGTTGACCTCGGCCCTGCAGTCACCGCCGACATCTACGACGACGACGGAACCGCTCATGCCCAGCTTGAGGACCGCAAATGGACTGAAAACGGCCTCCCACCGCTCGGCACTCACCTGACGACGACGGTTCTCTGGCACAGTCTCGCGTATGGTGAGCAGGCAGCCGGCCTGACACACGCGGACTTGAACCTCGCTATCGGCCACCCGGACCTGAACTTCGACGACTACGATGCCGCACTATCTGCGCTCCGGGGCGACGATATGGACGTCGCGTGTTATTTCCTCTACGAGGAAGAGCGAATCCGGTTCAAGCAAGAACCAAATCTGATCCGAATCATCGATCAGCGGATTGAGTCCACTCCAGAAGCGACCGCACATTCGCGTTTCGAGAACCGTCTCACTTCGAAGGAGATTGGGGACGGTGGCTTCCAGCCAGTCGTGTTCCCCGAATCGCCGGCGGACTTACCGGATACACCCGACACACCGAAACTCGCGGTTATGCATCCGGACACCGCTGCTGTCGAGGATGGTGGTGATACGTCGCCAAGCCGTGTGACCCAGCTCTACGAGCAGCAAGCCGCGAAACACGAGGGGGAGACAGAGACACGTATCTACAAGAACTACGCCCTATTCCTCGCTCCTGACGCGGACCGCATGGATGCAGCGATCGATGAGGCTCGGCGTCTCGAAGCAATTGAGGCCTTACTTGATAGTCCTGAGCAGAAGGCCGACCTCTCGTCAGAGCAAATCGAGGAGCTCCGAGAGCGAAGCGACGAGGCACAGCTGATGCTTGGGGAGCTCGTACGGAACGTCTATCGTCACCTCTACTACCCAGACCGGAACGGGCTAACCCACATCACCATCGGCGCGACCGAATCCAACGGCGGGACGACGCTGGTTGATGCTGTCCAGACAACGCTTGAGGATAAGATCGTGAAACGCGACGCCGGTGCTCGTGGGTCCGCACACGTCCAACAGAAACTCTGGCAGCAGACTCAGGACGCTATGTCCACCGAAGCGCTGGTCAACCAGTACGCGAAGAAGCCCGGACTGGACTACCTCTTCAGCACGAAACCGATTCGTGAGACTGTCTCCACCCTCGTTAGTGATCACGGGTACGCCTATTGGGATGGCGAGTCCGGAACTGCGTACTGGGCCGGGACAACAGAACCTCAGGCGTGGCCACACCCCGAACCGTTCGTGGAATCTCCCGATGTCGAGACATCGATTCGGGACAGCGACGTCCAGATCGGGAGTTCCTTCGTCGTCTACCGAGATATCGACCCACTCGTCGACAACCACCTCGACGAAATCGACCGACCAGAACAGACAGTCGCTACCTGTGCTGAGTGCGGGACGGAGATTGAAAACCCAGAAGGTACCGAACCCCACTACTGTGAGGAACACCAGTCGGATACGACCTGTAGTTCCTGCGGCAAAGAGGTCGCTAGCGAGCAGCTGCTGGACGGACGCGGTCGCTGCCAGGAGTGTCAGCCCGACGAGTCCTGGGAGGCGAGCAAGAAGACGATGTCTGCCTCACGGGCGTTCTCAGAAGTCCGGCGTGATGCGGAATCGAAGGCCGGGCCGGACCGGACGCCGCTACTTGAAGAGGTAACTATCCAGGTCGGCGGGGATGATCCCTTCCAGGCGGCCAAGTTCGTGAGTCAGCGCCCTGGATTCAAAGCTCGTGAAGATGCGGTGACGGTCCGAATGGAGTATGAAACCCGAACTGACGATGGGACGTACAGCGCGGAATTCACGGGATCACCGAGCCGATTCCGGGATGTGATCGACCAGCCCGGCTCGTTCGGCGACGACCGAGAAACAATCCAGTTCCGCTTCCAGTTCGACGAACCCGAGCCGATTACTGACGATCGCGATGACCTCCTCGCTGGCCTCGATAATGACCTCGATGCGGGCAACATCGACGTCCGGGTCGAGGGACGTGGCCCGATTCAGGCGAGTTCGGAGGTGACGGTCTGATGGCGAGCCGCGGATCGGAGTTTGAGACCTCACCTGCTGAGGGAACAGAGGAGGATCGGTTGGTCCGCTACGGAACGAGTATGTTCGGTGGCCGCCCAACGTTCACGCTCGTCCGGCGAGAGACAGACAGTGGCGGCGAGTGGACGCTCCACGAACTACTCCCTCGCGAGCAGGCCGAAGCCCGGCGTGACCGCTTGGAGCGGGATGGCCGTTCGCTGAGTACTACTCCTGTCGAGGATCTCATTTCGGATGTCGCTGGCGATGATCTCCTCTCCAAGCTCGACGGCTGGACGTGGAATGGGTGGGTCGGCGCAAAGGTCGCACGGCTTGATCCGACCCGCGTCCGTGCGCTCCAGGACGTCGTACGGGAGGCGATCGAGGACACACCGGGAGAGACGTCGGAAGTCCTCACTGGTGGGGCTGGATTCGTGTTCCTACCTGAGACAGCAGGCGTCCGGCTTGCTGTTGCCTTCCGTGGCGTGAAGCCGCTGCAGCGCATCGACCGGATGCGCTCGCTAGCTCGAGGCGTTGCACGGATGAGTGATGAGGAGTGCTACTACTGGTACGCGAAGTGTCGATCCCCGTCGAGTCCGAACGGTGAAAAGGCGCTTCGAGTGTTGCTGACGGACCATATCAAGTGAATTTCCATGGCTCAAAATAACCCTAAAACCGATGAGAAATCCGAATTAGATCAGCTTGCTATTGAGGGGAAGCTCCCGCTCAAAGCAGTTGGAATCGAGAATCTAAAGGAGGCTAACCCACAACATATGCCGCCTCATCGGTATCTTCATCCTTGGTTCGCACGGCGACCAACTCCTGCCTCCCGACTTGCTGTCCTAGCTTCTGTCCTACCTTCGGGAGTTGATGCTGACGACCTGCTTCGATGGATGAAGATTGGTCCATCCCAAGGAACAGACGGCGAGAGTATTGTCGAATACGTTGCACGAAAGAAGAGTACTGAGGATGAGCGGGATGGAACACTACAAGATCACTACGATTACCCGCGTCCATTTACTCAGTCACCGAGTGAGAACGACCGAAATGAGATTCATCAACTTCTTCGGGATCAATGGGACGGCGAACTACCCACCGTTCTAGATCCAACAGCTGGTGGCGGTGTAATTCCATTTGAAGCACTCCGGTACGATCTCCCAACGATTGCAAACGAATTGAATCCCATCCCATCGCTAATGCTCAAGGTTATGAACGAGTACGCGCCGGAGGTGGGTTCTCTGCAGAGCGAATTGAACCGATGGAGTGACAAAATCGATGAGCTTGCTTCAGAGCGGCTTGAAGAGTACTTCCCTAGTGAGAACGACCGCCGTAGTCCATCCCATTATGCTTGTACATATACCGTCACTTGTCCTGACTGTGGATTCGAAATACCTCTAGTGAAGAAGTGGTGGCTTCAAAAGCAGTCGTCGACAAGCGGTGTTGCTGCCCGCCCGCATCTAAATAAAGAAACAAAAGGTGTCGAGTACGACTGTGTACAGCTTCCTGATGAGGTGTCAAAAAACGAGTTCAACCCTCAGAATGGCCCACATTCCCGGAGTGGCGCAGAATGTCTGAATTGTCCTGTCGTGATGGAGTCAAATGATATCCGTACAGCGTTTAAGAAGGGGGAGTATGAGACGACAATCTACGGTGTCAAGTACGTCAACGATGGCTCTGGATGGCGGGCTCCGACTGAAGAAGATTACAAAGCCTGTAAAAAAGCCTCTGAGCGCACAGAATCTGATTTTCGACTGAATACAATTCTCACTCAAGATCGGTACATCGGTGACGAGGATCGAGCCGGCCCGTACGGGGTCAATAAATGGCAAGATGCCTTTACTGATCGGCAACTCGTCACTCATTATGAGTACCTTCGGGCCTTTGAGGAAGTGGAAGACGAAATCCGCGAAAACCACTCGGAGAAGGAGGCAGAAGCTATTCTCACGATTCTCTCTCTGGTATCCAGCAAGGCAATTGACCGAAATACACGGTTTGCACCTCTCGATACTGGAAAAGGATACCCCGCAAATGCTCTTGGTGGGAAGCACTTCACACTCCAATGGTCGTTTGTTGACAACAACCTGTGTACAGGAAATCAATCATGGGGAGATAACTTCAATCGTATCCGCGACTCCTACGAGGAGCTTGTTTCATATCTTCAAGACATCGAAGATCCCGAGTCGGAGGTTCTAGTCGGTGACGCAGCCGAGTTGGATATTGAAACTAACACCGTCCAAGCTGTTGTTATTGACCCGCCATACTACGACAGCATCATCTATTCCGAACTTTCCGATATTTGCTACGTTTGGCTGAAAGAATACCTTGGGGACACCTTCACCAAGATGTTCTCTGGTGAACTCTCGGATAAAGACGACGAGGCTGTGGCGAATGTCGCTGAATACGAGGAAGTTGCAGACAGCTCTAAGTCGAAAAAGGAGTTCGCCTCTGAAGATTACGAAGACAAAATGGCGGAGATCTTCCAAGAACTCTACAGAGTGCTTGAGCCTGGTGGAGTAATGACCGTCATGTTCACGCACAAGGAGTCCAGCGCGTGGGATACTCTCACTAAATCCCTCATCAGATCTGGATTTACTGTCACTTCAACACATCCCATCACGAGTGAAATGCCACAGAGGACTGATACCCGAGGTGGCGGGTCAGCCGACAGCACATTGCTCCTCACGGGCCGCAAACCAGTTGATGCGAATCAGCACAAGACGGACTCGACCCCGACCCTCTGGACTGATGTCCGTACAGATACACGAGACGTTGCTAAGGATGCTGCGCGCGAACTGCTTAATTCGGGTCTTCCACTTACAAAAACGGACGTGATTATCTCTGCATTCGGACCAACGCTGAAAGTCTACGCTGACGCCTATCCCGTTGTTGATGACCAAGATAATGAAGTTCCTCCCCGTCGAGCCTTAGAAGAAGCACGCGAAGCTGTAACGCGAGTCCTCGTCGAGGAATATCTTGAAGGCGAACGACTGGACGACTTGGATGACATTACAGAGTGGTATATTCTCTCCTGGCTGGTTCACGAGTCCGATACTTTCCATTACGATGATGGTCACCAGCTGGGCCTCGGCGTTGGCGTTGATATCGACGATATCAAACGCTCTACGAAAATCTGGGGGAAGAAACGTGGTGACATTCAGCTGAAGACGCATGAGGACCGCGTCCAGGACATCACACTCCCACCCGAGGAGAGATCCAACCGGACGCCGGTTGATCCCGAAGCGTTGTCCTACACTATTGCCCTCGACGCGGTTCACGCAGCAATGCACGTTTACGAGAAACAGGGCGAGGACGTCACGATCGATTGGCTCAAAGAACGCAACTTCGACACTGACGCGGGGTTCAAAGCGACGTTGAAAGCTCTCCTACAAGTTCTTCCCCAGAACAGTTCGGAATGGGAGGCTGCTCGCGACCTCGCCATTGGTCGGACCCACGACGCACTCGGCCTCGAATTCACCCCCACCGATTTCACTGATCCCTCAGAAGATAGTCTCGAACAGAGCGAACTCGGTGACCACGCCTAACTTGAAATATACCCAATATGACTAATCTGCGTGAACGCGAGTGGCAGTCCATCTACGAGAGCAAGCCCGAACAGGGGCGAGCCCACTTAGTCAAGGACTTCTACGAGCCCGCACTGGAACGCAGCCAGCAGTACGATCGGATCGCGGGCTACTTCTCCAGTACAGCACTCGCGGCTGCTGCTAATGGTGTTCACGCCCTCGTCGAGAACGACGGCGAAATGCGGCTCATCGTCGGTACCGAACTCTACGAGTCAGATCGACCGGTCCTTGAGACGCTCACCGACCGCCTCGAAGAGAACCTTGAGGACCTAGACGACGAACGCTTGGATGCGAACCTCCGCATTCTGGCACGCCTTCTCCGCGAAGGCCGAATCCACATCAAAGTCGCCTATCCTCGCTCACCCTCTCACGATTGGGAGATTTTCCATCCGAAAGTCGGACTCTTCTACGATAGCGAGGGCAACACGATTTCGTTCGAGGGCAGCATCAACGAGACTGTCGGCGGCTGGGCTCGCAACTACGAGCGGTTCAAAGTCCACCGTTCATGGGTTCCTGAGCAGGCGGACTACGTCACCGGCGACGAGGAGACCTTTGAGCGGCTGTGGAGTGATGAACACCCCTTCGTCGAAGTGTATGACCTCCCCAAGGCGATCGAAGAGGACATTATTGACTGGAAAGCTCCCGACACCGAGAGCGACCTCCAAGAAGCGATTCAGATCGCGAACGGGACAGCGCCGCCGACGGAGCGGGACAAGGCGAACATCATCCAAGATGGACCCATCTCCCCCGGCGGGCTCGCACTCGCCGAGGAAGCAAGCACGATTACGCCGTGGCCACATCAACGAGTGGTTTCAGACACACTCGTCAACACCTATCCACAGAGCTTCCTGCTGTGTGACGAGGTGGGGCTCGGGAAAACGATTGAGGCCGGCCTGACACTCTCCCGACTAGGGCTTACTGGCGAGCTTGAAACTGGGCTGTTACTGGTTCCGGCGAGTCTACAACGGCAGTGGCAAGAAGAGCTCTGGGAGAAGTTCAACATCAACGCTGTTCGCTTCGACCGGGACACGGCGGGAGATCACGTATTCCGAGACGTTCGTGGTCGCAACTACTATCCACCATCGGCTACGGACCTCGACCTCACCGGAGAGCGCGAATGGGCGGATAGCCCCATCTGGCGGTTCCTCTACGAACAGCAGTCGACTGACGCCGATGCATCGTCGCCGCTGGATGGGCCGACGGTCGTCATTATGTCCTGGCACACGGCTCGTCTCGACGACCGGTGGGATCAGGTCGCTCCCTTAGACCGTGTATCTGACCGGTCTCGGGACGTCATCCCGGCAAGCTGTCGCGGACGTGACCACGATACGGAAGACCGGATGGGTGTGTGGGACGCCGTCATCGTCGACGAGGCGCATAACGCCCGGCGTGGCAGTAATTTCTACGCTCTTCTCGAGCAGCTTTGCGATTATACGCACGCCTACTACCTCCTGACTGCTACCCCGATGCAATTGCACTCTGGCGAACTCTACGACCTGATGCAGTTGCTGGATCTTCCGGGTGGTTGGGATAACCGGGATTCCTTTATGGAGTTCTTCGAAACCCGAGACGGGCTGTCGCAGGCCCTCAACGGGGTTCTCGACAACCCTAGTTCAGAGTCCGACGAAGCGGAGGCTTCCTGGGGCACACAAGCTACGCTCGATGGACTGGAACATCAAGACCGGCTCCCCACGGATCGACCCTTCTCCTCGAAGGTCTTCCAGCACCTCGCAGACGAGCTCGAGATAGATGAGGACGGACAGAACCGTGCCATCGCCAAAGAGCGTGTACTGACCGCGTGCCGGCTCGCACGGGCCTATGGTGACGCATACGACGGCTATCTCGACGATGTCGACGATGCGATGTCAGAATATGACATCGACCGGTTTGAAGCGAGCGAAGACACGAAACTCAAACGCCTCCTCTACCCCGACGACGCCGACGAATGGTTGATGGCGTCCCATAGCGACCGTCAGGATGCACTGGACGAACTCTCTCAGGGCGGTTGGCGAGTTATCCGCGATGTCCTCGCGGAATCCACACCCGTCGACGCGCTCATCCACCGGAATACGCGGGATACCCTCCGGAAGTATGAGGCTGTTGGTCTCCTTGACACGACCGTACCGGACCGCAACCCGGAACAACGAAAAATCGAACTCACCGAGGAGGCACGAGCGGTCTACGACCAGATCGACGAATACACACGCGAATTCTACAAGCGAGCCCAACAGACTGACGAGGCACAAACACGCGCTATCGGCTTTGTGATGACTACGTACCGGCAGCGGCTCACGTCGAGTGTCTACGCGATCAGTCAGAGCCTGAAACACCGGCTAGAGACTCTTCGGACGCAACGAACCGTGCTTGCCGGTCGAGAGCGTGCTCGTGATCGGGATTATGGTGATGCGGAGCAGATCGTCCTCGAAACGCTACAAAACGCGGACCTCGATGACGGAGACGTTCTGGATGAACTCGACGCTAGTAGCGACGACTTGGACCTCTCTGAACTCATCCCGAGCGTGACCGAAGAGGGGAAACAGCTTATCGAGGAAGAAATCGAGGCCTTGGAGGCATTTGTCAACGACTTAGACTTGGTTGATACAGACCCGAAGATCCAGCAGCTGTACAACGACCTCGACGAGCTGGACCGGGCTGGCCACAACCGAGTGATTGTCTTCACGCAGTACGCGGACACAATGGACTTTATCCGGGACAGTCTCGCGGACCTTCTCGGTTCGACTATTGCTACCTATTCCGGACGTGGCGGCGAATTGTACGACCCTGAGACCAAATCCTGGGAACACGTCGGGAAAGAGCGCGTGAAGCGTGAATTCTCACGTGACGATGGACAGGTCGACATCCTCGTCTGTACCGACTCCGCGAGTGAGGGGCTAAACCTCCAAGAGTGTGGGGCGCTCATCAATTACGACCTGCCGTGGAACCCGATGCGGGTAGAACAGCGTATCGGTCGGATTGACCGTATCGGCCAACGGTTCGACGAGATCCGTATTCTCAACTACAGCTACGAGGATACGGTTGAGACAGATATCTATGATCGCCTTGACGACCGGATTGGCCTCTTCGAAAACGTCGTCGGTGAGATGCAACCCATACTCTCCGGTGTCAGTCAACAGATCCGGGATGCGACCTTGAACGCGGACAGCGCTGACGACCAGACTGCAGTCGAATCAGCTGACCGTGAGTTCTCTGAAGAACTCGAAGAACGCGATCAGGGAGACCGCGTTGATGTTGGTGAGTCACTCGAGGACGTCGACGACCTCGTCGCTCAGGACGTCGTCGACGAAGCAAAACTTGATGCGTGGCAGTCCTACAGTCACCCGGATCTCGTCGACGTCGGCGAGGAGGAATACGAGTATCAACCGCCGTTCGAGACGCCGAGTCTTCAATCAGTGTTGGTCGATAACGACGCGCTTACCGAGGCCGGTGTCGAATTCACTCCGGTTCACGAGATTGACTTCGAATACGATGACGGGGACTTCGACTTTGCGGACAGTACATATCGCCTCTCAGTAGGTGACGCACCGATTGAGGTCCCAGCCGGGGATGGAGAACAGACGATTGCACAGGCTATTGCGACTGCTGCTGATGAAGTGGCAGTAACGTTCTCAGCTGTGTGTGCTGACGAGTTCCCATCGGTTCAGCATCTTGCGCCAGGTCATCCACTCCTAGGACAACTCCTCACAGTACTGCTGGATGAAACTGAGGAGCCGTCGCGATTCCAACAGCGGATCGTGACTCGACCCGATCAAGACCAGGAGCCAGTAGTGTGTGCGTGGGGGCGGGACGGCGTGTTCACCCGGATTACAGTTGATGGGACTGTAACTGAAAACGGACCGATGGATTCCCTTCCGACGTGGTGTGACCAATTCCTCGATAACCGAGAGAAGCCAATAAAGCAGCCACAGTAGCGAGGTAGTTTTGTAGGTATGGATTCTCCAAATAAACTAATAGATGCCAAACAATGCTCTTGAAGCAAATCTCCGCGGTATCGGAGACGGTGCCAGACTGGAACAGTTGGCGGTTGACCTCCTAGGTCGAGATGGATACGATGTTGATCCAACTAGCGTGAGGGGCCCGGACGGCGGGCGCGATACACTTCTTGAGCGCTAGGAGCTCGACACGATTTCCAGTACAATCGAAGAATTCACAGTGCGGATTGATCTGGGGACGTAACCAGTCACAGGGTAGTGTCGTCATCCAGAAGCGCGCCAAGCACCATAATTTACGATACTACAGCACACACTCAGTCGTAGACACGAGATGTTCAGTGAGGCGATCGGGGAGAGAACAATCGATATTACCGGGCACGACGAGTTCAACACAATCCGTGTGACGCTTACTGAGGACGGGACGATCACTGGCGCAGTCACAGAGACAAACGATGTCGGCGGGATGGAACTTCTTCAAAAACTTGTGAACGAGGAGTCACAATTTACGTACGACGTAACCGGAACTGACCGGGAAACCGGTGGGCGTGTAACAATCAGTGACAGGTACATTACAACGAATACTCGTGAACAACACGGAACTGAAGACGATGAAATCGGGTTCCGAGCTGGGACCGTCACGACAAGCACTGCGCCTGACGAGACAGTAATCCTCGACAGTCCCGTCACTATCCAGTTCGACATGCTGAACTTCGATCCGCCGACCGCGTACGTCCCGCTCAGCAACGATACACCGCTCCTTGAACGCGAGGATTTCGAAATCCACGCAGACGAACTCCCGGACACTGACGATCGAATCGAGGAAATCAAAGAATGGCGACGCTCGCTCCGCACCGGGAAACTACGCATCACGCAGCAAGTCAACGGCCCGCCCGATCGGCAAGTCAGTCATGCAACTTCCACGCTCGAACCAGTCACGTGGCTCCTCGCATTCACACAAGGTGTTCTACCAGCGCCAGTCAAAGCCACGATCACGACCGTGAACGGCACGGAACCTGACTGGCAGTACGAGAAATGGGTTGGATCATGGCGGACGGACATTGGATCCGCATTCGCCGGTCGGAGTATCAGTAGAGCAAACGATCCGTACGCTTTCCTTGACCACGCGTACGACCAGTTCGTACGCCGTGAAGAGGAGTACAAGTACCGGCGGTGCTTATCGTGGTACCTTGATGCGTTACTGAAGAACCGGACTGTAAACGCGAAAACCGCGTCAATCGCAGCAGGAATCGAATCGCTCGCTCGGCGGTACGCAGCGTACAGTGACGAAGTCGGGAGTGGCACGGACGAGGTTATCGATAATCTTGCTGATGAACTTAGTGTATCAGTTAACGATCTCGCAGATTTCTCAACCGGATTCGAAGAATCAGGAGAAGGGAGTAACGCGTACTTCTACGTCGGGACACGGAACGCTGTCGTTCATAATGACCGGGTGAATGTCCCGTTCGACGACTTATTCACAGACTACGAAGCAGCACTCACGATGTTGCGACGCGTGATCTTTCACGAATTCACAAGTGAAGACGAACGGGACCAGTACACAGGGCTGAACGATCTTGAACCACGCGACAACCGGTTCGATTAACACAAACCTAGTGTTGAATCCGGGTATGTGTCACTCTTGCGTGTATTCGTCGTACTGTTTTTGAAGAACTTTGTTCAGCTCGGTCCCATCCCGGTAGTCGGCATTGACTCCATCTTCCACGTCACTACCGAATATCTCGCCTACTTCGCCGTCTTCTTCTAACCGTTCCGCCTCCTGCTCGAGTGCGCTCTCGGCCTCCATGATGACGCTTTCGACGGTTCCATCTGGTCCCTTCTCGGATTCGGGTCCGTTTTCTTTCTGTATGACCTTGTTCCAGGTCTGGTCGCTGGGGTCGTAGCTGACGCCGACGACAAACGCCTCGGTGGCTAGAACGGCGCTTACGACCAGCGATCGCGAGCGGTCTTGGTCCGGATCGAGTACAACATTGATCGGCGCGGCAGCGACAAGTGAACCGCTCCTATGGAGGGACTGGAGCTCGTCAACAGACAGAGGGCGAGTGGGTAGGCTTGAGAGCATAGGACGGAAGTCGTTGCTTGTTCCTATACGGTTTGTGGTGTAGTTCTACGCGCAGGGTCGGAAGAGACAGCGAACTCACGTTGGACGCAGTGTGTCACGACCAGATGTCGGTTAGTTTCTCTCTGGTGACTGTTTCTATACTCGTCGAAAACAGTACTCGGTTCCGGAATCGGATGTTGGTATAGGAGGGGGAGAGGGGGGGTCTATGAATAATGGAAGCGGCCCAAAAGGTGGGGGTGGGGGGTCGCTAGAATCTCCCGCGAGACCCCGCTAAACACCGATATCTCGCGCTAGACCTCCCCAAACCCTCGTATCCAAGATTCTATCTTTAAAACTGAGGGTTTTATATCAGATAGACGCGAACAATACCCGCGATGGGAAATAATCAGGTTGTATAGTAGACAACGCGATTGGTGTTTGACAGGACCGAACCACCGTGAGATCGACTTCTGTCTTCTCCCGTGGACTGTAGCTACGGTGTCTCTCTCGTGGTATCTCCCGTGTTTTCTGGTCGTTATCTCCCGTGAGGGGGACACCTTCTGAGCCCGATCCATTATTCATAGACCCCCTCCCCCACCCTTACCGATAATCTGCGTGATTGGACTGTGGTGATCTCGAGATCGGGTGGCAGTTCTGTGTTTCAAATGTTTGATGGGTAGTTAGGCGACACAATCCTTGTCCGTCCTTTTGACCGAACGCTTTCCGTCCACTATTCATCCGTCTCTGTGTCTCTGGCGGGCTAAATCGCCCTAATAGTGTGATAGAGGGCTTGTAAACAGTGTATTTAGATATTCACAGGGGGATATCTTTTTAACCCCTCCCCTGTAAGGTAGTTTCCAATGACAGGATCGGGCAATCTTTCTATTGGTGATATGGTCCGGACTGAAGAGCCGGCCATATTCCGAAATCGCAAGCTGCTCTCCACGTCCCGCATCGTGGACGAGGATCGTATTGTGGGTCGTGAAGAGCAAATTCAGTCGTACGTCACGCTGCTTCAGTCGCTCAAGACTGGCGATACCCCGCCCGATATACTCGTCTACGGGCCAAGCGGCACTGGGAAGTCGCTGATCACTCACCGTGTTGCGAGCGAGTTTCAGACTGTCCTTGCCGAATCTGGAAAGTCTCTGGCTGTAATCGAGCTCAACTGCCAGTGGCTGAATACGAATTATCAGGCCGCCGTCGAACTTGCTGAATCTCTCCCCCCAGAAGCGGGCTCGATCACCGTTCAGGGAAAATCGACTCAGAAGGTTCTCAAGGAATTCTTCAAGCGACTCGAGGAGAATTTCGATGCCTCGTTGGTCATCGTCGACGAGGTCGATCACTTGGTGAATCCGGTCGACAACACAGATGAACCGGCTTATTCGTCTCTCCTGTACCAGCTTTCGCGCGCGGAGGATCTCACAGATATCGAGACGTTGGGAGTCATCGCGATCACGAACGCTCCCGACTTCGTCGAGGAGCTCGATCCACGGGTTGATAGTTCGTTTAATCCCCGAGATATCGTCTTCTCCGATTATGACGCGAACCAGCTGAGGCAGATTCTGTACCGCCGTGAAGATGCTTTCGTTGAGGGTGTCCTTTCGGACGACGTCATCCCGTATGTGGCGGCTCTCGCGGCACAAGACCACGGCGATGCTCGGAAGGCTGTTGACCTACTCCGCACCGCGGGGGCGCTAGCACTCGATGAGGACGCCGAGAAAGTATACAAACACCACGTCGACCGGGCTCAAGAAGAGGTCGAGCGCGATCGTCTGCTTGAGCAGGCAAATGGCTACAGCAGCGGGAAGAAACTCGTTCTGTTCGCGACGGCGGCTGTCCACGCTTGGTCTAGTGATCCGATTGACTCTGTCCCGAATCCTGTCATGCAGCAAGTGTACTCGTTCATGTGCGATATAACTGAGTTCTCTGAGAAATCACAACCGACGCTCTCTCGGTATGTTGACGAGTTCGAACAGGGCGGTCTAATCGAGACTTCACATGCTAGCAAGGGGGTTTCGACCGGTGTTTACCGCCAGATCAAAATGGCTCGTTCTTCGGAATTACTCGTGGAGACTCTCTCTGAGAACGACAGTAGTATTCACGACTTGCTCGATGATCGTGAACTGATCTCCTCGGTCGTGGACACGAAACTGAACGAGTTCTACACCTAACGGGTCTCACCGTTCCATTATTCATTGACCCCCCCACACCGTTTTTCCAGTGTTCTTTCCCACATCCATTATTCATTGACCCCCCACACCGTTTTTCCAGTGTTCTTTCCCACATCCATTATTCATTGACCCCCCTGTTTATTCATGCCACTGTTGTCTGTGGCTCCGGGTTCGGGCCTGTCAGCTTCTACTACGGCCAATTTCGATGGTGTCCCCGGCGGTGATGCCTTCTGTCCCGCCGTTGATCGGCCTGAGTAGGACGTGCTTGCTGGTCACCTTCTCGACTGTCGCGACTGTTGTGTCGTCAGTGATCTCTTCTTTGAGTTCCTCGAGGTGCGCGATTGCCGACTCTATTTCGAGGACCCTTTCGGATTTCGGAGCTGGTGGGGTTGTCTCGGCAGTCGGTGCTTCTGCGACGGCCCCGTCGGTCCGGATCGGCTTCGGTTCCGCACCGGACGTGGTGTTGTACTTCGCATCCACGGGCTGGGATGGCTTGGAGAAGGTGATCGAGCTCATGTCGAGGCCCTCAGCGGCGAGACTGACGCCGTCAGGGGCGTCCAGCGCGTGGCCCCCGGCGGAGCGGAACTCGATGTTGGACCTCTCCTGTGTGGTCTTGAGGAGGTGTTTTGCCGCCTTGTCCTTGACCCAGAAGGGGGCAATCCACTCGCCGTTGCGGTATAGGGTGTAGCACTTGCGCTCTCTGGGTGCCCAGACGATCGCACTGTACTTGTCCCGGTATCGCCGGAGTTCTGATCCCTTCTGATGAGTGAGGTAGATCTCTCTCGGATTCACAAGTTCGATGTACTCGTCGACGGCAGTCTCCGTGGGGTGATTACTGAACCGGAACTGGTTGAGAGTACAGTTGTAGGAACCGATGTCTGCTTCCTCGTCACCACTCAGGAGAATGGCTCCAGCGTTCGGATCGTCTTTGATCTGCCTGAAGAGCTTCCTCGCACCTCCTTCAGTGGGCAAGTCCGGCCCGGTGATCGTGATTGGATTCTCGGAAAGGACGGCCTCTGGGGCGTACTCCGGGATCGCAGTCACATGAGGCGGGTTGAGGTCGAGTTTATCGAGCATCTTCGCGGCTTTCCCGACAACGGACACGCCCATCTCGAAGTTGCCCTCTTCAATTGCGGTTCCGAGCACTGTTGCGAAGTGGACGGCGTTCAGTGCTGTAGCCGTTACAAGGGCGGGCGAACCGGAGAGGCCCTGTCGGATTGTCGTTGCGACGGCCTCCGTGAGGTTGTCCTCGAAGTCTGCCTCTGTTGCGCCCGTCAGAACGACGAGATCGGCGTCTACAGGTGGGAGACCGGGATATCCGGCAACGGGCCGCCGGGTGAAATCACCCGTGATGAGGATGGATTCTGTTTCCCCACCGCTCGATAGCTCAAGGTAAAACCCGATCGCGCCGGGCGTGTGCCCAGCTGGAACGGCAGTGACATCGATCTTCCCGCCAATTGTAACACCGTCGTCGACTGAGGTGGCTGAGCGTTTGATCTCTGACTTGTCGATGGCGGTGTCCACAAACTTGTTCGCGTCGTCGACGGCGACGTCGAGGAGGTCTATGTTTGTCTGAGAGGTGTACACTGGCGCACCATCTCGCATGTTCTCACCCAGCGTGGCGTAGTGGTCCATGTGGAGGTGGGTGAGCAGGATTCCAGTCAGGTATTTGCCACGGCCGAGTAGCCCGTCGGTGTCGACCCCCGGACCGGGATCAACAAGAAGGTTCACTGACTGTCCTTGGAGAACTCCCTCAATGGTAAGGAGCACACTCGTCTTCGACCGGTTCGCGTATTGGCATTTGATATTCATGATTGGTGGATAGTCACGTATCGGTGGCTGATCTAACCTTCTCGGTCTGATTATAAACCCATTTGGGTCAGATTAGCAATTCAACTTCTATCACCCCACTCTGAGAGCTAAAAACCTCCCTCCCAGTGTGAGTTTTTAGCCGTCTATTCCGTCAGTCGTGTTCTAAAACTGCTACAGCGTTACAACTCATAGCCGCCGGGGCGTTGCTCTAATTTGGGGGTGTTAGCGTTGTGGTAGACTCTTCACAGCATGATCCTCGCAGCGAGACCAGCCATCACGCCGATGGTGAGGATGGATGCTCCGATGAGCGGGCTGTATCCGAATTCGATGCTTGCGGCGATCGACCAACCGCCGACAAGAGCGCCAGCGAGTGCTCCACACTGAAGTCGAGCGGCTTCGTTTTCGTGGTCGATTGCCTTGGTCAGGTCGAGGAGCCGATCGTTGATCGCGGCCTTGCTGTCTTGAAACGACATCGTCAGTCACTCTGGACGGCGGCGTTGAGCTTCGCGCTGGGCTGGAAGTACGACTTCTGCCAGTGATGCCGGACGGCCAGCATCTCTTTCCCGAGTTCCGTGATCACGTAGATGTTCGACCGCTCGTCTCGCTTCGACTTGTCGACGAGGCCCTCTTCGCTGAGTTGGTCCATGTTCGGGTACAGCCGACCATGGTTGACATCTTTGCCGTAGTAGTCTTCGAGCTCGTGCTTGACAGCCAGTCCGTGCGGGCGGTCCAATCCAGCGATGACGTGTAGGATGTCTCGCTGGAAGGAGGTTAGTTCTTCCATCGCAAAAGAACGGTTCGCTGGTATGTGGTTAAAACACTTCGGTCAGATTGACTTTCTTACTCGCTCGCCTCCACCGACTTTTTCGATGCTGTGGTGGTCGCGGGAGTGATCTGTTTTGGGGTGGTTGAGAGTATGTTCGTACGGAGGTGTATAGCGATGTTACTCGCTAAGACTGGTGGGACTGCGTTCGCAACCATCTCGTACTGTTCTGTCTTCGTGCCTGCGAACGTGAACGGGTCAATGAACGTCTGGATACGGGCAACCTCGCGCACGGTGAGCCGGCGGACGTCGTCGACGCTCCCGTCATTTGAGGGGGTCTTCCCGATGTAGTGGACGGGTGGTGTCCCATCGGAGTGGGTCATTGTCGGGGCCGGCTTGTCGGGGTCGAGCCGGCGGGCGGTTGTCGGCGGGCCGGACTTCCCGAGTTCGTACTCGGCCATCTTCTCACGGTGCGATCGACTGTGGTCCTGGTGTTTGTGGTTCGTCGGGATCCATACGTCTTCGCCGTCGCGAGTGACTGGGGCGGAGACGGTTCCGGGATCGACACGGGTTCGGGTGTATGCGTTATCGGGCGTGCGGAACCGCTCTGCGAGTGTATGGTGTATCGGGTCGTCTTTTGCGGGCTGGCTTTTGAGAGGCTCTGGGAGGTCGCTGAGCGCCTCGTGAGCCGTGGTGTATCCTTCGAGCCAGTTCCCGCCGTTGATGTCCGTCAGCCGTTGCTGGCCTTCGTTACAGACTCGTGGGGGCTCCCACTGGTCTGGTGGGGCGATATCATTGCGAACTCCGAGAATGAATAACCGCTTTCGGGTCTGGGGGACCCCGTAGTTCACGGCGTTGAGGGTGAGTAACTCGACTTGGTAACCGACATCTGCGAGGGCGTCTGTGAGCTCGCTGAGTGTGTCTCGGTGGGAGTGGTAGAGCCCGGTGACGTTTTCGATCAGGACCAGCTTCGGGTTCACGGCTGCCGCCCAGTCTACCATAGAAAACGCTAATCTGTTCCGGGGATCGTCTGTGTTCGTTTCGCCTTGTGCGGAGGAGAACCCCTTACAGGGTGGGCCGCCGGCTAAGAGATCGAGATCGTCGGGGAGCTTCGAAGCGTCGACGTCGGTCGCGTCTCGGTGTAAGGCGATATTGTTGGCCTCGCAATGGTGCTGGTGATACGTCACTCGCGGCATGTCTGCCTTCTCCCATGCCGCAACGACTCGGAAGCCGCCGCTCATGAGCCCCCAGGTCATCCCACCGCAGCCGGCGAACAGATCCGCTGCTGTTGGGGCGTCCTCAGGGCCTTCAAAATGTGGACACATAGTTGGTGTTATCGTACTTCTCCGCGCGGGCCGCTACTCAGTTCGTCTTCTGGTGTGTGGTCTGTCCCTCCGAGACGGTCGGTTGGGTATCGAAGGTAGTGGCCGACGCCGTCTCCCCACTCTGCGACTGATCGATTTTTCGTCTTGGGGATGGGGATCTCGATGGCGGGACAGTGGCCGAGGATCCACCAAACGTATTGCCAGGGTATCGCTGAGCGCACGTCTTGCTTTCTTCCGCTCCACGAGTCGGGGACGCCCTTGGCCTCTGCGAGCTCCTTTACCGATTGGTCACCTCGGGTGTCGATCGCGAGGTCGGGATTTCCTTGGATGTACGCATCTGGCACATCGAAAGTCGTCTCGAAATGTCGGGTCATGCTGTAGGGTTCGCCGAAGGCGAGTCCGTTCACCCGGCAGTTGGCGTCGAGGTCGCCGACTCGAGACGCGCCTTCTACGTTTTCAATCACGTAATGCGCGTGGTGGTCAAGAAGCCACTCGCGGAACGCATCGGGGATTCGTGGGTTCTCTTCGAGGGCGGCCTCCTTTGACCCGTAGTGCGTGGCTGAGAGACTCGAGTAGGCCGTACATGGCCAGCTGACCCACGCGACGTCGGCGATGGTCCCTGAGAAGGGAAGGTTGGTCTCTGAGGAGTCTCTGTGCTGGCTGGTGAACGGACTGATCAGATCTGCCTGGAGGAACTGTCCGGGGTAGTCGTCTCCATACGGTTCGATATCGACGCCGAAGTACATGTGCCGGGGGAGCCACTTATCGAGGGCATTTCCGACACCGCCTCTGCCACAGAAGTAATCCGCCACTTGGTATCGCCATTTTGGGGTCCATGTCTGGGGCCAGTGGTTTCTATCGAACCGTGGCGTGTCTCGTAGATACTTCCGTGACGGCATTGTGCTATCCGATTATTCGCGATCGCCCACAGCGGGTACAGGTCTGCTTGTGTGACCCGGACTGTTGGAGGCTGGAACTGAGGGTGCCTTGGCAGTACGGACAGCCGTCTCCGGTGTGGTCGTCGATCGTTCCCGGCTCGTCACTGAGTAAGAGAGCGAAGACTTCGGCAAAGTTCCCGAATTGCCACTCCCCCGTCGGGATCTTCAGGCCGTCGCCGTACTCAGAATGCCACAGGTACACCCAGTTGTTGTATCCGTGGAGATCGACACGGAACACTCTCCAGAACCCGTTGTCTGCGAGCGTCGTCGTGTACTCCTCGTGGAGCTCGTCGACGCCGACGTCATCGTCAGCGTCGAATTGTGGGTGGCTCTCGAGGAAGTCGCTGAGCCCGTCGCTAAACGGGAGTGGGTGTTCGGTGATCGGTGTGAAACTGCGTGGCTCGGTGGTTTCTCGTTCTGCAGTGGTCATTTCTGTATTAGGCGTGTCCGCCCCACTCGGGCGTTTCGGTATCAGATGGTCGGAATTCCACTTTGGGTTCTGCGATCTCGTGGCCTGCTTCCTCGAGGGCCGCGTGCATCGCGTCGGAGAGGCAGCTGTGTTCTTCATCGGAATCCTTGACCCGGTATGTCGAGTCGTCGACGGCGTCTTCATCGATCTCCCACTGTATATCCGCTTGTTCGTTGACGAAGACTTCCTCCGAGTCGTCCCACTTGAGTTCGCAGGTGACCCACCGAGAGGTGTTGGCGTCGAGGTCCGGAAAGACCGGCTCCGTGACGATCACGGAAGGGACTCCGGTGTCGAGCTCTCCGTCCTTCGCTTTTTGAACGTGTTCAGTGGCTTCCCCGAGATGGGCGAACGTCTCCTCACACCCGGTACAACAGAGGAAGATTTCACTGTTGTACGTCTCGCGGACCTCCGAACGCTGGTACTTCAACTCACTGTTCACCAGCTTCATCACTTCCTGTAGGACGGATCCCCGGTGTTCGCGAATGATCTGATGGCCGTGATCCGGAACGCGCGACTGAACGTACTCGTAGGTCTGGATATCGTTCGGCTCGACGAAACCCATCTGGTCGCCGATGAGAGCGACAATTTCTCCCTCCGAACCCTCCATCACGAGGACGTTATCGCGGCCGTGTTCGGTAGCGAGTTCATCATGCGCCTGTTCAACTGCCTCAACATCTTTCGTAGATTCCGACGTCTCGTAAGTCATCCCTCACTTCACTCGGGGGATAAAAACAACTCGCGGCCCCCTTGCGGATTGGCCGGGCTATACAGCGCCGGCCATAGCGAGGGTAAGGAGATCGGTGAACACGACGTACAGGAAGGCTAGAACGAACGCGAGGAACCCACCCGTCCACATGCCGAGGGTGATAAGCGCAAATGTTGGCTTACTCGAATGGGCCATCCCTGGGATGCTCGTGAGGCCTGCGATCGTGAGGGCACAGAACCCCGCAACACCGAGGACTGGATTCTGTACTAGCAGGGGAAGGACCAAGACCACTCCACAGATGCTACCCACCGCGAGATACCGCTGTGTGTACCGGTGCTGTCTGTCCAGTTGCCTTTGTGCGCGTTCTTCTAGTGATAGCTCCTGATAGTGGCTCTCCTCTGTCGTGTTGGTTCCCATGTGGTTGTTGTATAACGGAGTATTCGTCTTTGAAACGGACTAAGGGCGTTTCAAGGTCTCTTCCGACTTTGATATCTACCTCCAAATCAGCGCGTAAGGAGGTATAAAGGTTGTTTAACGGCCGGGGAGGGGAGGGAGGTGTTTGCCTATACGACTCGCATCTCTTCGTTAGAGACCACATCCCACTCGTCTGGGGTGAGGGTGTGGCCGCCGAAGTCGCCTGCCTCGGGGTAGGCGGTGGTGATGAGCATCTCACTCGCGCCCTCAAGGAATTCGGTGAGGCCCTTGATGTGCTCGGCGGCGAGCTGCCCGACTCCGTCCACGAGAATGGCGGGGACGATCTCGTCGACATCAAACGCCTGGTGCGCTGCGAGTGCGGTCACGAAGCCGATGAGTTCGACTTCGCCTTCGCTGAGGTTCGCGACCGACGTTTCGCGCCCATCTCGCAGGACGACGAGTTCGAAGGCTTTGGTCGACCCGTCATCAGTGACACTCCGGTCAAGACGCAGCATCTCGAATCCGGGGTCGAACTGCTTGAGCATGTTCTTCATCGCCGTCTCGAAGCGATCGACGACTTCCTCGTGCTTCTGGTTGCGGCGTTCGCGAAGGTTCACGATTTCGTCTTTGATCGTTTCGAGCTCGTCTTCCAGATCATCGGTTTTTCCGGCGGTTTCATCAAGCCGTTCGAGCTTTTCTCGGGCATTCTCGAGTTTCGTTTTCAGAGAGCCGATATCTGTACGAACCTCGGTTAGCTCCTCGTTAAGATCGTCTTGGGCCTCCTCGTACTGACTTTCCAGTTCGTCGATGTCTTCTTGTAGGTCCTCGACACGCTCGCGGGCCTGTTTGAGTTCCTGTTCATCCTCTTGGATGTCCAACTTGAGGTTGCCGATCTCATCTTCGAGGTTGTCTCGTTTTCGCTTTTTCGACCGAATCGTCCGTTTTTTGCTTTCGAACTCGTCGACTTCTTGTTCGAGTTCGGACTTCTCCTCCCGGAGTTCGAGTCGCTTTTCGTTGAGCTGGTCCAGCCGTTCTTCGATCTCGTCGGCGGTGGTCTTATCGCCCGACAGCCAGCAGACGATATTGTCACCTTCGATGCCGTGTTCGACATCGGTCACAAGGTCGACTGCGTCTTCGTCGAGGACCTGCTTGTTCGCGCTGTGGACTCTCCGAAGGAGATCGATCTGAAGATCTAACTCATCGATTCGCTCCTCTTTCTCGTTGATGTCCGTGTTGATCTTGGGCTCGGATGGGATTTCCAGTTCGTCCAACTCGTCCTGTTTGCCTTCGAGATTGGACTTCTTGCGTTCGATCCGCGATTCGAGCTTCTGGATTGTGTTTCTCGTATTGTTCAGACGCGACCGCTTGTCGCTCAGTTTGCTGCTGAGTTCCTTTTGCTCGCTGTCTTCGTCTACCTGGTCTTCTAACTCGTCTTTGCGCTCTCGGGCTTCCTCAAGCTCTTTCTCAAGTCTCGTGACTTCTTCCTGCGCTTTGGGAAGTTTCTTGTTCGCCCGCTCAGCTTCATCGATCTCGCTTTCGATGCTGTTCCGTTCGCTCTGGAGCTGGGCGATCTTAGCATCGATCTTGTCGACGTCGAGCGGCTCCATCAAAAGCTCCGTTAGCCGCTCGTCACCATCGGGGGTCGGATCTCTCACCGCGGCTCGGACTGGGTTGTTCTCACCGAGGAATGCGAAGTGGTGAGCGCAGGTGATATCTGTCTCTTCAGTCAGGTACGGGTTCCCAGACCGAACGACGCTCCCACCTTCTCGCTTGAGCTCTACTCGGTAAGTACCATCGTCGGTTTCCAACTCAGCGAATCCTTCGTTTTGGCCTTCTGTGAGGGGGTGGGAACCATCGACGCCTGATGTCCCCATTACCGTTTGGATCGCCTTCAAGAGACTCGACTTGCCTTGAAAGTTTGATGCCTGTACGACGTTTGTGCCTTCCTTGAACGTCGCTGTACCAGATTTGATCCCGGCGATGTTCCTGACTTGAAGCTTCCACATGGTAGTTATTGAATAGTGAGGGGTCTCTCCTAATAAAGCCTACCCAATATACTGCCTAAAAACGCCGCAGAAGGTGGATTGGTTGGCTGCTGGGAAGGTTTCTATACGGGCGAGGACTGGAACTCGTCTTCCATCTCAGCGGTATCTTCTGAGGCATCGTCGAGATTGCTATCTTCGCCCATGTGTTCCTTACAGATGTAGCCCCGATCGATGGCCCGTTTGAACCGGACCCGCGTCGTACACTTCGGACAGGACAGCATCAGGGGCACGCTCACTTCTGCCTTCGTCGCGTGGGGGATTTTCCCCTTATTCTCTAACGACTTCAGCGCCTTGAGGGAATTGTCGAGCGCGTTGTTGAGTGCGTACTGGATGCTCTCTGCTTCCCAGTTCGAGTCTGTCTTCTCGTCTGAGGACTCTTTTTGCGCTTCCAGACAGTTGGTGAAGTGCCGGTATAGCGTTGTCTTGGAGATGAAATCACTCGCGAGCTGCTCTCCATCGATTCCATCTTGCTCCAGATCTGCGATTATCTCGTCTTTCGCAATCTCGTCATCCCCGGTAAGGGCTTCATAATCGGATTCCACCTGCGTTTCGATGGTCCTTCGATCGTGCTCGGTGTAGACCTTCTTGAGAATTCTGAGGTTGAAGTAATCCGTTAGCTCCTGGAGCCCCGTCTTCGGGAATTCGTTATGCCCGTTCCACCGGGCTAGAAGGTAGTCATTCAGATCCCCAGTTACCACGTCGGTTTTGAGATCGTATCGGTCGATAGCCTTCCCAACCTTACAGCAACCCACCATATTACCATTCACTACGGTTTACTCCTATACAAAGCTTGTGTAAAATGGCGTGATTATTACATATGGGGGTATTTCAACCCGGAGGTGTGAATACCTTGGTGTGGGTCCGGTTCCAGTCTGTCAGTTTTTCGTGCGTTGGGGTGGGTGTTGGTTGGTCGGATTGTGTCAGTTATTCCTCATGCGCTGTCGCCATGACATCCGCCGGCCGTGCTTGGATGAACTCGTCTATCTCGTTGGGATGGGCGATGTGATCGAAGTTGTCGGTGTCGTTACAGCAGCTACACTGTTGGTCGCGTAGCATGATTATCTGCTGTTTGTAGCCGTTCTCACGTTCTGGGGTGGGGGGCATCAGATCCGTCCAGTGGACTCTCTTCCCGCAGCTACGACACGAGAACTGTTGTTGGAGCTTCCCGATCTCGATTGCGTGCTTGACCTTGTTAACGATCCGAGCCTTCTCGATGTCGTTCTTCGTCGGGGGGGAATCGAAATAGTACGTGAGGTGGTCGTACCCGTGGTTGGCGTCGACTGCCCAGTCTGTCGCGAACGCTTCGTCGGTGTTGCCGTGGGAGATGAGGCCCTCCTCCAGCTTGTTCTCTGAGTCCCCGTTCAGATCGAGGCTGTACACCGTCGCGATTTCACCAGTGTCCATCTCGATGTCCTGGATAGGGACGTAGTTGATACCTGCCTGAGTGAGGATGGTTCGGGTGGGATCTGGGTTGAACTCACGCTGGAAGTAGCCTGATTCTCTCGCAAGCCGCGCAAGGTGCCGCTCCGTTGAGCCGTCGATAAGAACACTGCCCTCCATTACTGCTGACCCCCGATTGCGAATCCGTTGCCAGACTTCATCATATTCCACCCGTAATCAGGTCGACAGTATAAACCCCATAGTTATTTGAAGAACTACCGCTTAGGGTCTGACTACTATGAAGAACTCCGCCTCCACGTCCCGCGATTCTCCGTCGGTACATTCTGACACGGTACATTCTGCCACCATTGATAGCATATCAGAATCGACAGTTGTTCTTGTCGGTGAATCTGAAGGTGGTGGTTGGTTAGCTTCTGCTGCCGAGAACCAACTGTGGGATCTGGTGCGACATGACAGCTATGACGAGGCTCTTGATGCTGTTCGAGCTGGAGAGGCTGATTGTATCGTTGATAATTCTTCTGTGCCTGCAAGTAGCAGCGCGGATTTCCTTGCGGACATCCGATCGATCGACCGACCGGTCCCGTTCCTTCTCTGGACGGCGGACTCCGATACCGAGTTGTTGCGCGATATTCTTTCTGAACCCCATACGACCTTTGTCCCGAAGGCGACGGAGGGGGTCTCTGATGGGGTCCTGCTTAACCAGATCAACGAGGAGTTACGCAAGCACTATCTCCAGTACATCGCCGACGTTCAAGTCGACGCGATCGAAAATGCGAAAGACGGGATTGCGATTCTCAACCCGGATGGGGAATACGTTTACGTGAATCAAGCCCACGCTGAGATTTACGGATTTACTGGGCCTAATGACTTCCTTGGGGAAACGTGGCAGCTCTGCTATCGGCCTCAAGAGGTAAACTGGTTGGAACAGGAGGTCTTCCCGCAGGTAGATGATGAGGGTGAGTGGGCAGGTGAATTGACTGCCCGTCGTGAAGACGGAACCATGTTCTCTACGGAGGTCTCGCTCACGGGGCTCGCAGAGGACTGGCTGATCTGTGTTGTGCGGGACGTCTCCAGCCAGTATGAGTATCAGCGTGAGTTGGAGACGGAACGGGAACGGTTCAGTAAACTATTGAATGCCGCACCGGACCCAATTCTGGTTGTGGATCCAGCCGACCGGACGATCGTAGAATCGAACATCGCGGCACGCGACATCTATCAGACACCGTTCCAACTCGAGGGCACGAGTATCTATGAACTGCCACTAGAGAAAGATCGTGACCGTGCTGAGGAGCTGTTCTCCCACATCTATGATACGGGTGGGGGGTCTTACCGGGAGTATTTCGATGGCGAGCCGATCATTTTGAAAACGGCTCAGGGCGAGACTGTGCCTGTTAGTATCAACTCGAAACTGGTGAGGATCGATGATAGCGACTTCATATACACGATTGTCCGCCCCATCGGCGAACAACTTGAGTATGAAGACAGTCTGAAAACACTCAACAGCGTCGTAACGGACCTTCTCGAACGCGACGGCGTGTCTGATGTCGCCCAAGTGGTTGTCGAGTCCGCGGTTGAAGAGCTGAGTTACACTTCGTGTGGGTTGTTCGAGTTCGATTCGGATGCTGTCAGACTCCAATTGCTGGGCTCGTCTGGCCCGATGCCGGAGAGGGTTGTCACTGAGCCCACGTTTGGGGCCGACGGGTCGAACGCATGGGAGGCGTACCGCGATGGTCAAATCAAGATCTACAACGGTGTTACGCTGTCTGGTGAGGGGGGCGGTATGGGTGATCGGATTGGGAGTGAGATTATCGTCCCGTTAGGTGATGAAGGCGTCTTGCTACTCTCTGATTGTACTAGATCGGAATTCGATCCGGTCGATATCGAAATCGCTGAGCTATTCGCCACAGCGGTTGAATCTGCGCTTTCGAGGGCGGAGAAGGTGAGATCTGTTCGTGAAAAGCACAAGCAACTGCGGAACGAGCGGAAGCATCTGGATTACGTAAACGACCTGAATGAGCAACTGCGAGCAGTTCACCACGCGCTTGTGAGTGCCGACTCCCGCTCGGAGGTCTACGCTTCAGTTGTCGATTCCCTGACCGAGATAGATGATTTCCTTGGTGCGTGGATCGGCTACACCGACCGAAAACGCGAAGAGATCGTCCCCGTGGAGTCGTCTGGTGTTCCGGATTGGTATCTGGATGGGATGGACTTCGATCTGTACAGCAACCAACCCCACATCTCCGCGCAGGTTTCGACATCCGGGATGCCTGATGCAATTTCGAATATCGCATCGGGACTGAAAAACGCGCCTCCGTGGCGGAAAGAGTCGGTCGATTACGGGGTCAGATCGGTTGCTGCGGTCCCGATCACGTACGATGGGGTCAGGTTTGGTGTGCTGGTGGTTGAAAGCCCCCTCTCGTCTCGCTTCGACGCACAGACAGTGGATGTTCTTTCAGAGATTGGTCTATTGACCGGCTTCGCGTTAAATACGATCAGCCAGCAGCACAGTCTCATGAACGAAGGGACCACCGAGATGGAATTTGATATGCGGGGAGAAACGGGTGTGCTGTCGTTAATCGCTCAACGTCTTGGGACGTCTCTGCTCGTTCACAATGTAGTTCCCACCGCTGAGGGGTCATACCTCATCCACTGCGGAGTCTCGGACTCGGCAATTTCTGTGAGTGAATTTGCTGAAGCGGCTTCGTCTCACAAACGGGTGGCGGATGTCGACGAGATATACGGTAACCCGATTCTGTTTGAGGTGATTGTGGACGGTGAATCGATCCCGACGAAAATCGGCGGGCATGGGATGAATGCTCGGGAGTTAATCGCGAAGCCTGATGGGGGCTACCAATTCAAACTCACAGTGCCGCCTGAACTGCCGCAGACCCGATTCGTCGAGGAAGTCAAGGACTACTTCCCCAACGCAGAGATCGACTGTCACGAGGCAACTTCGTCTACGTACACGGTCCCGTGGAACACCATCCTTGGTGATGTCCTTACGGAAATCGAACTGGATACACTTCGCACCGCGTACGTGCGTGGGTACTTCCTGACCAGCGGTGACTCTGGGACGGAGATTGCGGAGTCACTCGGGATTTCCCAGTCAGGATTCTCGAAGCGGATTCGGCGGAGTCAAGAGAAACTGAACAAGGTCCTGTGGGGGGACTCGCCGCGGATACCGTACAAAAAGTAGTGCCGTCTAGCTGTTGAACTGAAGACCCCACTCCTCGGCCATTTCGAACAGGTCATCGGCGTTCATCAGGCCGTAGATCATGGCGAATTCTCTCACGTCTGCTTTGTTGATCTCCGCGTCGTAGCGATTCTCGAACTCTCGCCTCACCGTCTTCACGAGGTCGTCAAGGTCGGGGTTTAACTCGATCGTCGTCCGGCTACGTCCGGTCGAGGTCCCGTCTCTCCACATCGCGTACGGGACCTGTGGGTCTTCCTCGTGGTACTCCCGATCCATGAGCAGCTGGGCTATCTCCTCCGGGGAGTAGCGTCGGAGAATGTCGACATCCCCAAGCTCTGGAACGTCTGTGCGATCGCCGCGGGCCGAGTCCTGATCCACCTTCGGGGCGGGCTCGGCGGTGGTTGTTCGCGTCCCTGCTTGTTCTGTTCCCGAGGTCGTGCTCTGCTCGTCTGTCGTGTCTTCCACGGGCTCTGTTTCTTCGTCCGGTTCCAACTCGGTATCATCGCCACCCTCCTCCTCGCTGAACGGATCCTGCATCGGCTCGCTTCCGTCCTCGAAGCTCATTGGCTGGCCTCCGTCGTGACAGGCTCCTTGATGGCTAACTCGGAGCTGTCGATCTCGCCCCAGAAGTCATCGCCAAGGAACAGCTCGTCTTCGTCCCAACCGCCGTTCGGTAGGTCCGCACCGGCCCGGTGCGCGATGTATGCGGCGAGAGTTCGGAACTTCGGCATGATGTCTGCGTTGTAATCGCGCATCCGCTGGCCTTTGAGATGGTCGAAGACCGTGTTGAACTCGTCTTCTGCTTTCTCGTACGCGCCCAGATTCTTGAAGTAGACTGGCGAGGGGTACGTCTCCTTTATTTTCTGGGCGTACTCTTGGTGGATGTTCTTCGACTTTTTCACCATCGTGGGCACGACGCCGACATTGGTGATCGCGATGTCCATCGCATCGCCGAAGTTCTCGGTGCTGTTTTTCACACCGTGAATGCTTTCGAACCCGCCTCGAGTGGGGACCGCCGGGATCAGGATATTGCGGGTGGCGTAGAGGGCTAGATAGAGTGCTTCGTCGGCCTTCGCGTTCGGGTCAACGAGCATCACGTCGTACTCGCTCTGGATGTCGTTCTGTTGGAGGACCTGGAGGAACCTCTGGTAGCGTGGGTACTCCCACCCATCGGGCTTCCCCGACTTGAGGTACTGTGCGTGGTCGTCGAGGCGATCGTCGACGGAGTTGAATCGTTTGTGCGACGGAATCACATCGATGTGCTCGGTTCCATCGACACTCCGTATCAGATCCTCGAACGGGCCTTTCCCTTGGTCGATCAGATGGAGTGTGATGTCGTCGGCATCTGGGTTGTGCTTGTCTTCGTCGAGGTCCAGGTAGTTCGAGACGCTCCCGTTTTGCGCGTCGAAGTCGACGATGAGCACGTCTAACTCCTGTTCTGCGAACGCGCCAGCGAGGTCGCGGGTGAGCGTCGACTTCGCTTGGCCCCCTGATTGGTTATAGACTGTAAGTGGCAGCATCACCCGTGTTATCGGCCATGCGGGTAATAAATGTTCGTAAGACATACATCACCTTAGTGACTGTATCACCTCCTGTTCAGTGTGTATGATGGTACAGAATCGTAATGGTGGTTGTTGGTTATGGGTGTTCACAATGGGTGTTCATACTGTGCGTTCATAATGGATTATCCAACATGACCCTCGTACAGATTGATATTCCACTATTCTCGGTCTTGGTGGCCTCTGTGTCGTGTTTTGAACTACGAACGTTGGTTGTGTATCTGTTCTGTGTCAATAATGTCTGGCCGGAAAATGTGGTAGTGGTGTTCATCCGGTATTGCCGATCGTGGACATCAGGATTCCATCGCTGTCACCCTGTTCAACACCTCTCAACAATCTTTCAGCTCAATCCTCCTTTTACACTCGGTGTTCGGGGGGTCCTCTCCTCCACTCCACCACTCCTCACTGTGGGTTCTACTGCGGTGACTTGGAACGGACTAACCGTATTTCACGGGGGGACTGAGGGGAAGAGTAATGGCACCCCTTGGAGTATCCTGCTACAAGCCCTATGAGTAGTGACGGCAACGCGACGGGGGTAGTCGACGATCCGCAAGGCGGTTTCCAGCTTGGCGGCGACCTGACGGAGGCCGCTGCGGTGAGCCTTGACGCCTTCGTTGACATCCTCATCGGTTTCTTCCGAGTGTATCTTATCACGACGACGAGTATCTTCATCCCGATCTTGCTCTTCTTCGTTGTCAGTTACTACGCCGGTCTGTGGCCCAGCAGTTACGGGTCAGAGATGATGATCAGGCGGATTCGGCGTTCCTCTACCGGTCTCTTTGCCATCTCCGTCATCCTTCCCATCCTGTACCTCTCGATGTGGTTCCTCACGGGGACGGAGTCGCATGATGGACGGGCGGCCGATCTTCCATCGAGCGGTGTGTTCGGGACCTCGTGGGAAGAGCGTCTTATCGGACCTGAGCCTGCTTCGGGTGGTCTCGGGATGCTGGCCGACATTTTCGTGAGCATCTTCTACACGTACCAAGTGACGGTCACGTTCGTCCTGATTTCGATCCTTGTGTTCGCGTCGGTGATTTTCCTCGTGATGAAATGGCCGTCCGAAGTGGACCCACTGGTCCGTCGCGATCGCGTCTACCGCATTTCGTTTGGGATGCTCGTGTCGTTTTCCATCCTCCCGGTTCTGTACGCTATCAGCTGGATCGCAACTGGCTGGTACACTCCGAACGAGTCGTTCACCCGTGTCTCCTCGCAGATATCACTCCCGTATGATTCGCTGTTCGGGGGCTCTCAACACCCGTTCTTGGAGCAGTTAGCGGCCGAGAGCGACCCACTTGAGGTGACCTTACAGAATGTTCTCTCACTACACGTTGAAACGCTTCTCTTCGTCGGGGTTCTCGCAATCGTGTTTGGTGCGATCCTGTTTGTGTTCTTGGGCAGGTCGAATTACTTCCAGACCAATCTTGGACAACAGTCGTTCCGCGGGGGCGTCATCATCGTCATCGTGATTCTGTTAGCGCCGACTATCCTTGCTGGTGGGGCGTGGCTGGCCACTGGTGTTGCTAGCGGCGTCGATCTCGGTGAAGGCCCGCCCGGATTCACGTCGCAGTGCCAAGACTTCGAGGATGGCGAGATGGGTGCGTGGTCGGCGTCGAGCGGTCGTGCTCAGGTACAGCCCGACGAGTGGTCACTTAGACTCGATGGGACGCTTGAGCGGAGCGTCTCGGCGGCAAACCATGCTGATCGGATGGTTTCGATTACACCCGCACAGGAGTCGTACGGCGAGGATGAGTTCCATATCCAGATGTACGACGGGGATGAGCTTGTCTTGGATGAAACGACGACATACCGTGCGTCGTTCACTGAAGAGGTCCAAGGCGATACAACCATCCAGATCAGCTCTGATGGTGGGGAGCTTGACCGGATCTGTACTGGCTTTCAGACGGTTGCTCTGCCCGTTATCGCGTTAGAAATGGATGCCCCCGAGGAGGTGATCCTTCGCGAGGGTATCGATATCGATTACAGCGTGTACAACGTCGGCCATGTGCCCACGGGAGAGGCGTTCGACGTTGGTGTCTACGCTAATGGAACTGGGTTCTTGGGTGAACACACGGAAGCATCTCAGACGTGGCGGCAGGATCCGCTGACCGGCGGTGAATTCAGCCACGAACAGGTCTCGTTCGACGGGCTGATCGATGCTCGGGCTGTTGGAGAAGTGGTGATCGTTACTGAGGTCGATCCGAATGGGGAGATGTCCCAACGGACGACCGTGCCGGGGCGGTCTACTCGAACGGTCAATGTTCTGTACGCGAACCTTGAGAGTTCGATTGATGCTGACGACGTCGAGCGCGCCAATCAAACCGACCTTCGGACTGAGGTGTTCAACAACGGGACGGCTTACAGCCTTGAAACGCCCTCTGACGTGCGGATACTCAATTCAGAGGGGAACACAATCCGGTCATGGTCTCCGACGGTCCCCGAATTGGATCCGCAGGAAGTCACACGAACGGACTTTGAGCATGTGTTTCGGGTTCCGGGGAGCTACACTGCCCAGATAGATGTCCACGATACCCTGTTCCCCGAGGGGTCTACCGACGAGGTAGACTTCGATATTATCGCACCCGATCTTCGTGGTGAACTGGTCAACGTCGACGATGACTCGCGGGTGGACACTGAGACGGAGTTCGACGTGGTTGTTGAAAACGCTGGTAATCTCAACATGAGTGGTGGGACGACGGCTGATGTCGACCTTCGGAATTCACAAGGCGAGGTCGTTGATGAGTGGGTGGTCGATGTCCCTGAACTTGAAGAGGGGGAGACGTTCGAAACGACGCTCACGTCAACGATTGAATATGGCGGTGTTCACACTGTTTCACTTGACGTTCACGACGAAGATTTCCCGTACGGCGCTCAGGACTCTGACCAGATTATCGGTATCGGGCCGAACCTGGCGACAAATGTGGATGGCTCTCGGATCGATGTGGGTGATACGACGGATATCGACGTGGACATCTCCAACATCGGGTCCGACGTGTCGCTCGCGACAACAGCGGATGTGACGCTCCGAAACGAGTCCGGTGACGTGGTTGCTGAAACGCAGTTGGAACTGCCGCCGATCGAGGCCGGCGAGCGATACACCGAACAACCGTTCGGGGTTGTGCTTGATGAGGAAGGGTTCTACGACGTCGACATCGATGTCGCACCAACTGCTGACACGGGACGGGCGACGGACTCGGACCGGTTCGAGGTGCGGTACGTCGACCTTGTCGTCGACGTGGACGCGACACCTCTGTCTGGCTCGAACGAAGCCCGAATCGACGTGACTGTCTCGATCGAAGGGACTGGGCGGAGCGAGTCTGTTGATGTTGATTCGGTAGTTACTGATGAGGGTGATACGATCGTCTTCAGTCGAGAGCTCTCGTTCGGTGAGCTGAATCCTGGTCGCTCACAAACGCGGAGTCGCACCGTAGAGCTTGATACCGACGGTCTACACACTGTAACCGTTAAAATCGACGAACAAGACGGCGATACCGACACTGAGACGTTCAGCAGCATGTCGCCGAACCTGAAAGGGAACATCACGGCGACTGAAACAGAGGTCTACGGACTTGGAACGGATGTCCGCGCCAAAGTAATCAACGTGGGCTCTGAGGCGAGTGACCGCACAACTGCGGACATTGTGGTGTACGACACGGCTGATGGCGATATCGTTGACACGTCGCGCATCTCTGTTCAGAGTCTTGAAGCCGGCGAACATCAAGAACGGGACGTGCCTGTGAACTTCCCCGGTGCTGGTGTCTACAAGGTCAAGATCGATGTCGATGACGACCTCTACTCGGGGAATACTGTCGATCGCACCGAGGAGATCCGGGTGTATCAGTCAGATCTCTCCGTCCAACTGAGTGCGAACGATAGTGAACTCCCGCCGGGGGCAACTGGTGGGGTGGAAGCGACGGTCTACAATAATGGGAACCACCGCAGCGATCCGTACGATATTGAAGTTGAGTTCGTGAACCCCCGCGTCTCGACGGTTGCTGTTGAACAGGACATGGTAGAGAGCATCGAGGTCGGGGAGAACGCGACCCTCTCGTTTGAGTCTGTTCTTGATGATATCGGTACGAACGACGTTATCGTCCGCGTTGATACTACGGAGTCTGGGACGATCTCCGACTCGGCAGAGATAGATGTCTCCTTACCACTCGAAGTTACGGCGGCTGAAAGCCAAATCCCGCCCGGTGAGCTGGGTGTGGTCGACGCAACCGTTTCGAATCCGGGTGCTGTTGAATCCGGGACGTATGATGTCACGGCTGAGTTCATCGCTCCCGACGGTTCGACTGTCTCTACAGACTCGGCCACTGTTGGCCCGATCCAGTCTGGCGGCGAGGAGACGCTCCAGTTTGAGTCGACGCTCGTTGATGCTGGTGTTCACGACGTGATTGTTGACGTGGACACGGGCGGAGAGAACAAGCCTCGGGAGGGCGCGTACGTTGAAGTGGTTCGGTCTGAACTGCGCGGTCAGGTGAACGCCCGCGATATCCATGAAGGCGATTCTGCTGATATCGACATCGTGGTGGATAACGTTGGTACCGACGCGAGCCCAGAGACGAACGTGACTGCCGTCCTGCGCGATCCTGACGGTGACGTGGTTGCTGATGAGCAATACACGGTCGGCGTCCTTGAGGAGGGCGAGAGCGACTCTCAGCAGGTGTTCGACACCCAACTGGATACTGTTGGTGTCTATGTGGTAGAGATGGTTGGCGAGCATGAGGGGAGCGATGACCAAATCCAGTCTGTTAGGTCGTTCGAGGTCCTGTATTCAAACCTCACTGCGAGTGTTACGGCTGACGACGTCACTCGGGTCAACGAGGGGGACGTTCAGGTCACAGTCGTGAATGAAGGGACTGGTCGGAGTGACGCAGCGCCTGTCGAGGTCGTTATTGAATCACCGGATGGATCGGTCATCCGGAGTGTTGACCTTGATGTTCCTGCGCTGTCTGCTGGTCGCTCCTACAGCGAGACACTTGAGTTCACGACCGGGGAGGCGGGAACCCACCGAGCGAGTATCGATGTCGAGGATACCGACCGCCCGGATGGGTCGGTTGCTGAGACGGAGTTCCACATTACTTGGCCGAACCTCCACGCTCACATCGAAGCTGAAAGCACTACCATCGAGGACAACACAGCAACGTTGAATGTGGAGATCGAAAACGTCGGGCCGGGTCAGAGCCGCTCGACGACGGCGAGCGTGGATATCTTGGGCTCGTTCGGGAACATCGTCGGGACGCGAACGGTTGATGTCCCCCCAATTGCTTCAGGCGACTCCCATGAGGTGTCTGTTGATCATGTGTTTGTCCGCCCCGGTTCGTACTTCGGCCGGATTCAGGTTCAAGACCCTGAATTCCCTGAGGGAACTACCGATAACACGGAAACTATCGATATCATTCACGGCCACCTGAATGGCGAAGTCCAATTCGATGAGGGCTACACCGTTGTTGAGAGCGAGACCAAATTCGAAGTGACGGTTCAGAACGTCGGTAACGACGGCGCTGCGCCGACCACTGCTGATGTGTGGGTCACCAATGCTGACGGTGAGACAGTGTATACGGATGTGATGGATGTGGGCTCGCTTGAGAAGCGTGAATCACAGAGTGAGGAGTTTACAGTGACTCTCAATACGAGCGGGAGTGCGACGGCACACGTCGATGTGAACTACCCGAAGTTCCCGCTGGGAACTGAAGATCAGGATGAGATCAGCGTTATCTCTCCTGACCTCCGGGCCGACCTGACGATCGACGATGTCCAAATGGGTCAGGAGACTACGATTCAGATCGATGTCTCGAACGTGGGTGAGACGCAGGCAGAGGCGACGACTGGTGAGCTGCTCATCTACAATCACGATATGGATCGCGTTGTTCGCGAAGAGTTCCCCGTAGAGAGTCTTGCCCCTGATGAGTCGACGAGCATCGAGTTCGTCCAGCTGATCGCAAAGGAGTGCTGGCGGACGGAGATGAGTTGTGCTCCGGGCGCGGAGCTTGGGACGGCAGGGACGTTCACGGGCAGCGTCGATATTTCGACGATATTCGCTCCGGAAGGGTCTGAGGACTCTGATACGTTCTACGTGAGCGAGGATTAGGGGGCCAGATCTGCTAGATTTGGACGCTCACCTCCCGAAACAGCTAATGTGTTCTGCTCAGTGGTCTAAACTATGAATGGCAGATTAAAAATTGTAGGGGGAAACGGTTTTACTCGGGTACTGCTTGGGTAAGGTATGCTAGGCCAGTCAGCCCTCCGAAAAGGCACTGTGACGTATGCGGTGTACTTCTACGTGCTGATCACCGTTGGGAGTCTTCTGTCGATCGCGTACTCGCTCCGGGGTGGTCAGTACCTAAGTTCGCTTCATGCGATAGGGTTGCTACTTGTGATCTTCGCGGTTGGGTTCTCGGTGTTGCGTGGCGATTATCTCCAGACAGATGTGCGATCGCGGGCAAGCGAGGACGATCCCGGGGAGGATGGGGATCACGACACGGTGGGTGACCTGCCGTTCAGTGCTGGTTTCTGGGAGGCTCTTTACACTCGGTACATCGACCGGTCTGGGTTCAGGCGCGTCGAAATGGGGATGTACGCCGTTGGTGTCCTCTCCCTCGCGATTGTCCAAGCAGCCGTGAAGTTCGGATTCTGAACTTACAGAGGTGTTAAGAGCGTGACGGTGTTTCCGATGGTGACTGCGGCTACAACCCCGAGAAACAACGGAACAACCAGTGGAACGACTGGCTGGATCCGCACCGACTGAGCGGTCAGTATGTGCTCGAGGCTGCCCCGGAGGTTGTCTGGTGATGTCCCATATGCTGTGTGGGTGATCGAGTCCAGAAACGTTTCTGCCCCCCACATGTCGTCCTTCTCGATGGGGACGTTCGTGTCGGCGATGACGGGGTTCTCGTGGCTATCGAAATCCTCTGATGCGAGTGGGTGACTTGAAGGGATTTTCGAGTAAACCACGCCCTCGTCGATTTCGTAGACGGCTTCAATTTCGGTGGCGGTTCGGTGATCGTCCGAGTGCTGGAGGATGTCCTCTACAGTGACGTTCTTCCATCGGAGGTACATTCGGAGTGCGTCGAGATCGAGTGTGTACGGTTCTCCTGTTTCGTCAGTCCACCGCATCTGTCCGGCCGTTTCTGGTATCTTGTGGACGGGGATCTTTTTGGTGATCAGCAGGTTGAGGGTCCGCTCTCCACGCCTGTAGTTCTGTATCCACATCTTGGGGAGGTACAGAATTGCGCCGAACAACATTGCATTGAATCCAATTGTGATAACCGCGATCTGGCCACGGTGGGCGGGTAACAGTATAGAGAGTGCTGGCAGGGCGTACTCAATGGGCGTCGGGAACACAAGTCCGAGCGCGAACAGCGCCTTCACGTCGGCTCCCCCGAATGCTCCTGTGCGAGAGAGGGCCAATGCGAAGAATCCCGTCGCGGGTGGGACGATGATGAGCTGCGTGAGGATCCGGTACTCGTCGACGGTGTGGATGGGGGCGATTTGGTCGACCTGCCAGACCGCGGCGATAGCTCCGATAAAGATGAGGACCGCCCAGACCCGGCGGTCGACACGTCTGGTGTGGTGGTCGCTCCATGCGGCCCACGCTAGCGGGGCGATCGCCAAGAGGCGAAGTAGGTCGGGATCGGCATCTATCATGTCGTACTACTACTCGTAGTCCGACCGGTGGTATGATTCTACTGGTCAGAGTGGGGTCTTCTCCGCGTTCTCGGGAGTGTTGTCTGATCAGTACCCACAACCGGGCGGCGCTGGGACGCCTCCTTCGGTCTGGACCATCCCCTCGGCACCCCCGAGGTTATCGTTCCGGCTGGGGAAGAACTGAATCTGGACGTGGACCTCGACGTCGTGGTTCCGGTACTCCGCTGGGTGTGCCTTTCCGGGCGGGTTCTTCCGGGCCTTTGTGATCTGCTTGGACTCTGTAGCGGTCGTCGACGCTTCCACTTCAAAGCCGGCCTCCCCGCCGGCCAGGTCGTTGACCGGCAGCACAGTATCGACTGTGAGCTCGTCAGTATCCCACTCGACGTTGCTGGTGTCTTTGATCCCGTCTGTCTCGATCGCGGTCGCGATGGCCATTTGTCCGATGCTCTGCTTCCATTCTGGGAGTGATTTGGTCGTCATTGTGATTGGTGAGGTGTCTCTTGTCAATCTACTCGGAGTGATCGTTGTAACGATTGACAAGACGCAATTCAGCGCCAGTCGCTCAGCATCGCCTGTTCTCGAACGGTCTCGACGGGACAGGCGAAGACCCACTTGTATCGGTCACGGATCGCTTTGTAGTCGCGGTTGGACGCCTGCTTCGGAATTGACCAGCCGAGACACTGCCATCCCTTCGTTCGGAGCGCCTTGATCATCGAGCCCTCGAAGTCTGCCCGGACGAACGTTATCAGGTAGTCAACCGAGTCTGGACATGCTTCGGAGTCGACGAACGTCTCCTGGCTGGCCGCGAGCGAGCAGCTGGCTAGATTAGCCATCTTGACTCCGATACAGATCCGATTCGCCTCTGCAAACTTGTCCCCTTCGAGGACGACGGACTCGCCGACGTCGTCTTGAGAGATGTCTTCAAAGAGGTCGCGGGCTTGGTACTCCATCTCCGGTGGGAGCTTTTCGAAGTCCGACTCCGTGTACGGCTGTGGCATCAACTCACCGTCCGTATCGAAGTGGAGCTTTTTGAGCGAGAACGGCGGGTATCTCCACGTAATCGCGCCGGTCAAATTGTTCTGATAAAATAACCCGTGGTGGGTGAAATTGGCGTTATGGAGGTCGCTCCCGCCCATATAACCGTGGTGTTCATCGTAGATATCGACGGCCCACTGCTGCGGGACCGACTCAACGTGTACGTGGGTCGAGAAGGGTAACCCCAGCGGGGCGGTGAAGGGGTCTTGCTGGCGATTCCGGTGGATCGGGCAGGCGCAGTCACCGTCGTGCGGTTGGTGCTGGAAAGCCTGCGGCTGAACAGCCACTGATGATTCTGAAGACATATCTGAGTGTTACGCGGTAGTCTGTTCTTTTGACGAGTCTGGCTGGGGCCGCTCGGGCGTCACCCAGAACTGGTTGGTGTTCACCACGAGGTAGTTGGCCGAGTCTTCGATTGGGATGAAGATCACCTCCTCCCAGTCCTCTGCGTTCTCTGGAAGTTGGCTGGGTCCGATTCGCCCGAAGGCTTTCTCCTCGACGAACATCCGGAGTTCTGTCCCGCAGTTCTCACAGGTGTGCGCGGCGGACTTTCGCCCCCGGTTGTTCGTCCAGATCACGTCGCGGTCCTCGTAGAGGCCGTCCGTGACGTCAGGGTCGATTCCCCTACCGCACTCGGGGCACTCTGCGAACTCGCGGAGGACACACGACGCGGTCGACGGCTCGATGCCGTCTCGCGGACCACGCATCGCCATCGCTCTCGTATTCCAGCCGATTTCTTTCTGGATCACTCTAATCCCTCACTCCTCGTGGGATTCAAAAACACCACTACTCGGAGCTGATCGTCCAGATCTTCCAGCCGTTTCCATCCTTCAGCAACTGGACGGGTCTTGTCGGGCGGTGCCGGCGACCGTTCTCGTTGTAGTCGATAACTGCTTCCACTTCGGCCATATCTGAGACCGTCGCGACTTGCGGGTTCGTGCCGTCTTCGTAGTGGTTGATTTCTTCTTCGAGGGCCTCGCCAGCCCCGTCCAACTGGTCAAGCTCCTCATAGAGGATTTCTAGTTCTGTATCGACCTCAGTCTCGTTCAAGAAGTGATCTTCAGGCTGTGGGTCCGTGTCGCTCTCTGTGACGCTGATGAGGCTGTACTCGTGAATCTGCATCCGCTCGGCGTCTCGCATGGTGATCGATTCAATCCGGCTTCCACGGTGGATGTGGGAATTGGCGGTCTCCACGTCGAGGGCGAATTGTGACTCGTAGAATTCCGTCACCACCTCCTCTGGGTTCATCCCGATGAGGGGGATCCTGTTGAGACAGCCCGATAACCCACCGATGACTATAACCGAGGTTGAGAGCAGCTCTCGTCGTCGCATACACCCTGTCCACCGGCCACCTACATATCTGTTTCCGTGTTTGACGTGTTCCCCCGGTGAACTTTATATAGGGTCACCATCTTATCTTTCGATATCGATGGACACGCAATTGATGGAGACGATCTCAACGGAGAACGTCGTGGCGTCGACGACGGTTGGACAGGAACTTGATCTCAACGCTGTCTCGCAGGACCTACTCGGTGTTGAATACGATACCTCTGAGTTCCCCGGCGTCGTGTATCGGACTCAGCACCGAAGGCGGCATCTCTTATCTTCCGCTCGGGGAAGATCATCTGTACTGGGGCAAAGAACGTCGACGCTGCTCAGGAATCGCTCGAGAGTCTGTTCGATGAGTTTCGCGACCTCGGAATCGATGTTGACGACCCTGACGTGGCTGTCGTGAATGTGGTCTCTTGTGCTGACATGGGTTCGCCCATCAATCTGAGCGCCGCAGCGATTGGATTGGGATTGGAAGCTGTTGAATACGAACCTGAACAGTTCCCTGGCCTCGTGTACCGCCTCTCGGAGCCCGATGTCGTGATCCTCCTGTTCAGTTCGGGCAAAGTGGTCATTACTGGGGCGACGGATGTGTCGACTCCGCCGAAGGCGCTCGAAGCGGCGCACGGTAAACTGGATTCCCTCGGGCTCTTAGCGTAGGTCTGGTTTTGCGATCGTCGTCGTCAGTCTCGTCTTTCAACCGCCCGGAAGCATTATGCTCTCCACCTCTGTCTCTCCGGTAAGAAGATGGATGACACGCCTCTATTCACAAGTGACAGGCGTACTCGAGACGATTCTTCGTGGAGCGGCGGGGACTGGGAAGCGGGGAGTGCGTCAAACGTAGATATCGTCGATGGTGGATTGGTCCCGGTGGTGACGAACCTATCCGGAGAGATTGGCGATCAGTTCGCGACGAGTTTCGAAACGGCCTCTGTGGGGTCAATTCCGGATGGGTGGACGAATGCGATTCACGGCTCTAACGGTGGTGCCGGTGTCGATGACGGGCGGGCAGCTGATGGGTCGCGATCGCTGAAGAACCGGGATCCGAATACGGGCTCGCCATCACACAGTCACATCTCGACGGCGGCGTACTCGCCGACGGGCGACCATGCTTTCGAGTTTGACTACTACGTCCACGGAAACAAGAACAACAGCGGATCTGCTGACTCGTTCAGTTTCACCAATCTCAACCAGGTGTACGACGCAACTTCGCACAATGGGATTCAGCGGGGATTCAGTGTGAATGCTGTAAACAACGGCTCTTGGATTGCGGCTTATGACGGTGATGGTGACGGGGGCGGGAATAATGTGAATCTGGAACCGGCCATCTTCGACCGCTGGGTCACGTTGCGGTTTGTCGTCGAGTATTCTCAGAATCGCTACTCCGTCTTCATCGACGGAGAGCAGTACGGTCCGTTCGGATTCCAGTACAACGGAACTTCGGCAGACTTCCCTGTGTTCGCGAACTCCGTAGACAACTACACCGGCTGGATAGACAACTTCCGTCCTGCTTGAGTCGGTTGGTGGTAGGGCGGGTCTGGTTACGCTGGGGCCGAGCTGTTCGTGTCCGTCTCGGTATCGACTGGAAGCGGGTCAGCGTCGTAGGTCTGAAGGTGGTTCCGAAGGCGGGCGTACGGCCCGTCGTTCGTTCGCGTCGACGCCGGGAATCGGTTCTTCGGCGTTTCGAGCGGGTCGCCGTTGTTGGCTTCCCAGTTTTCGATCGTCCACTCGTGGACGTCCAGGTCCTCGCCGTCCTCGTAGACGCCGATGACTACGGGGACATCGTGATTGTTCGCTCGGTAGGCCAACTTGACACGCTCGTCGCTCGTGTCGAATCTGTGCCATCCGCCGACGTTGTCCGGGGGACTGTTCTGGAACTTCCGTATCTGTAGCTCCCCATCGGCGAGCGCAGCTGCTTCGTCCCACATGGAGCGGGTGTCGCTGACGTAGTTCTCCTCGATCTCGACGAGGACCTCGGCGTCGATGTTGTCCCGAGCCCGCGCGAGGACGGTGCGTGCCTTCTGCTCTTTCGTCTCGCCGTCGCCTTCGAGTCGGCCGAAGTTGATCTCGTGAGACGAGAGCCCGAACGCGCATTCGCCCCAGTATCCGGGATCGTCGTCGACGTCTTCGTTGTACTCCGGTGCCCACCCGTGGAGAGACCGCCTGATCTCCGTGTGGTGAGTGAATCCCGTCCGGTTCCCACCCGCGTTCAAGACTCTCTTCGCGAGGCCGATTAGGTATTCACGGGGGGTGTCGGGGGCAGACTCGGGGTAGTCGACATCAACGAAGTACGGGAGTTCGTACTCGCTCTGGATGTAACTCCCGAAGCCAGCCTCCAGTATGCTCTCCTCAAGGAATTGTGCTTCACAGTTTGCGCTGTCGTTGTTGGGATCCATCTCTAAACCTCCACCTCCAATCGGGTTCTAAAAACTCCTCTCGGTCTCTCTCACGACGGGTGTTGAAACGCGGTAAGTCTGTTTCAAATCGGTGTGCATCGGTGGATCTGGGGGAAGACATAAGACAACTGACTGTGAGCGTTCTTATATGGCGCAGCGGTCATCGTCCGGTGGCGACAGCCGCGGACCAAGCAGGATGAGCCTCTTACGGGATGCTGCCGTAAACTGGGGCTGGACGATCGCACGGACTCACCGCGACGACATCGGGGTGTTCGCGCTCAAACTCCACACGGGCGAGGAGTACGTCTACGGCATCACCAAGGATATGCCGTATCAGGGGTGTGCCTCGTTCCCGAAAAAAGTCGCCAGTCGAGCGTCGGACAACGACTGCCCGGTGATCGTATTCTTCGGTGAGAAGCCGCGACTGGGGAACTCGTACGTCTTTGACTCAGATACGGTCCTCTGTGACGGCTACCCGAACATGGAATGTACATCTCCGACGCGACGAAAACTGTGGCATGACATCCCTCTAGAGAAGGGGGTTCTTCTCGGGGATTACATCAGCGGCCGGGAAACGGTTCTTCCGTAACCCCCACCTCTGTGAGTTCCACTTCATACGCCCTGCCGGATCTATCGCGTGTGCTTGCGTTGAAACGGAGTCCGGTGTGTGATGTCTGGGGGTTACGGTTCTTGAGACGGCGATTCAGCAATTCCCCAGTCCCACTCAGATCCTGATTCGGCTGTCTGAGCGTCTCGGTCCTTCTTGATCTGGTCGTAGATCATGTTTCCGTACAACGTTTGGAGCGCGAAGTAGCAGTCGTGATCGAATCGCTCGTTGAGGGTGATGGCCTTGAGGAACTCCTCATCGCCGCCGTGGGTGGGGATATTCCCGTCCTCGTGTATCTCGATCAGGCCGGATAGGTGGGACAGCACAGTTGGAAGGGACATGCCCATCCCGGTCCCGACGACTTCGTACACGCCGATGTGGTACGATACTTTTTCCAGGTCTTCGACACCCAACCGCTCTCCGATGTCAGTCGTTATCTCGGCGAGCTTCCGTAACCGTTCGCGCGGGTCGTCGATCTCGGTTGCGTTCTGGATCTGTTCGTCTTCTTCTGGGGTGAGTGTGAGGGTATTTGCTCTGGTCCGTAGTGGTGAGGTCGTCTTCGATGGTCTCTGTGAGTAGTTTACTGACGGCTTTGCTGTGGTGGTGATTGATGGGGTTGTTTTCGGACTGGATGTGTTCACGCAGTTGCTCACGCGAGGTGACGCCGAGGAGAATCAGGTTGCGACTCTTCGCCGGGCCGATTCCTTTGATCTCCTGTAGATCACGTTTCGTCTCGCCCATCTCCGATACTGGCCGTGGAAGCGACTCTAATGTATTCACGGCGATTTCATAGGCCATTGTTTTACTGACGCCCTTCGCGATCGTGGTCGACTCTGTGTCCAGTTCTCTGTATGAGACGGTGTGTGGGCGTCGGGTGTGGCTGTAGTGAGAGATTATTTCTGTTTCCTCACAGAAGAGCTCGGCCCGTCCGAGCCCCAATTCCCATTTCGCTAAGCCGATTGGTTGCTCTTTGGGCAGCGAGACGGCATCCCACTCGCCGACGCCGGTCGGAAACGTGGGTGGCTCGGTGAACGGCTCGATGCCGGGGTACCGCTCCATCCGCTGTTTTGCCTGATCACAGATCCAATCGAAGTTGGACGGGTCGTGTTGGCTGATGCTCTGGGTGTTGAGCAGATGGCGATACTTGTCGTAACATCGCTTCACGAGGGTGATGTCTCCATCACCTCGCTGGCGAGCGACGAGCTGCTCGAACGAACATGCGATATGGGTACACCCCTTTCGCCAGTATTCGAGGATGTTCCCCGGTTTCGTGGTCCGGCTGGTCCACCCAGACACGGTCTCTGGAAGGGTACACTCTGGGATGTTGGACTGTGGCTGTTGCTCTTCGGCTGGATTCTCTGTGTCGATCATGTGGGCTGATTCGCTACACTGGTTGGTTCGGCTCTAGTCTATTGGCTGGGAGAAGTCACGGTCAGTTACCACAGAACCAATTTTCTAAGCGTCCACCCCTCTCGCGGGCTAAAAACTACTTTCGCCGTTCGTCACGCGGTGATATCGTGCGGTTCGTAGATGATGACCTTGACCGGCGTCTCTAGGGTAACCGTGTCGTTGTAGTAGCGATTCAGGGTGAGTAGTAATTCCGGGATGGTCGATAGTCCGTATTCGGCTCCGTATGCTCTGACGGGGCCAAAGGCGCACATGGTGAGTAGCATCTCACAGTGGACCACCGTTGCGGTGCCGAACGGTTCCCCGTTAGCATCCTGTAACACGAGGTCGCTTCCCGCGCCGATCTCCTTTTCGTCGTCGTAGCGTATTGTCGCCGCGAGTGTCTTGTCTTCGTGGGCAGTTCTCGCCGTCTCTTGTGGGCCAGTTCCGTATTTCAAGCCGACTGGTCCGGATGGTTTCGTACTCATTTGCGTCCACTGCTGTTTTCGAGTGCCTTCTCGATCGCCGCCGATATCTTTCCTTCTGACCGGTTCACCGGGTTGATATCTGATAGTCTCTGTCCATCTATAAGAAGTGCGGGGACGGCATCGATTTCGAGACTGTGAGCGTATCGTCTGTCCGCTTCCGTGTCGGATTCGTATGTTTTCCAACTCCCATGGGCGATCGCAGTACATGGATCCACACCCGCGGCGCTTGCGGCGTCGCCAACGCCTTGCCATGTCGGCTGGTCAGAACTGAATAGTTCTGCTGCCGTCTCGATATAGCTCCGGTAGCCGTCCTGTCCGGCCTCGGCATAGATGTAGCGAGCGACACTCGCGAGTTGGTGTGCCCAGTCTGGGTCGCCGGGCACGGGTAGGTCGTAAAACTCGATTCGAGCTGTGCCTGTATCCACATAGTCGTCGAGAATCGCGCTGAGGGCGTGTGTGGTGAACGCCCACGTCGGTCTGTTCGAGAGGTCGTGGAACACCTCAACGCTTACTGGGGCGCTCTGCTGTCCGATGTGGGGCTGTCTTGTATGGGGGGTGGTCGTTGGTTCGTCGACGGCGCAGTCGTAGGCGGTCTCAACGGGGACCCCTTCGGTACACCCACTAAGGCTCACAGTGGAGCCGGCGGCAAGTGTGCCGAGGAAGGCTCGGCGCGAACTTCTCATTACGTACTGTCTCGCTGACCGGGGTAATGACTGCTTCGCTGCTGTCGTCGCGCTCTACGCTTCCTAACGGCGTTTATGATGCGACCGTTACGATGGGACGTCTTGGTCTTCCATTAGCTCAGCGGCGAGCTCGGCGCAGGCTTCGTCGGTCTGCTCTTCGGCCACGGCCGAAACGACGTTGCCTCCATACCGCCATTCGGAGTGGTCCTCGTTGTATTCGTACCGATCAATGTCGACGCCTTGGAACGCTGAACCGTACACTGCCTCGAAGTAGGTATCCGGTTCATCCGGTTCGCGATCGCCAACCTCGTCTCTGGTACTCCAGATACGACAGAATATGTGGCTCCCCGTGTGGACGACTGCTCCTCGAAACCACCCGTCTGGGGTGTCTATTGGCGATTCGTCTAGCGGGTCTTCCCAGCCTCGATCCTTCAGCTCGTCAGCGGAGAGTATTGGCATGGTGTTGAATCCTCTCGGGGCTCTAACTACCCCTTACACCCCTTTCTGGGGCTAAAAACAATCTCCGCCTCCAGATGACACGCGGTGGGTTGAATAGGGCTGCCTGTGTAATACTGTGTATGACTTCAGTAACGTATTGCCCTAACTGCGGGGAAGATGCTTTGAAAGACGACGGGTCGTACTCGTATGAGTGTGAGGAGTGTGGGTGTTTCTGGGAGATTCGGTGATCTGCGATTGAATGAGGTCTTCTTACTCTCGTTTCAGATGACTCGACTGTCGTGGTTCACTTGAGCGGGCTCGCGAAGTCTACCTTCTCGGTGGTGAACTCTGCGAAGTGGTACAGGCCGTTCGTTTGCGTAATGCCCCCTGACAGCGTGAGGTTGACTTTGAACGTGGGGCTGTCAAAGAGCCACCCGATGTTGATGTCGATGTTCTGGCCCGCGGTTTCGACCTGTTCCGGTGGGTCCCCTTCGTGAGTTAGGAGGTCGTCGATCGCGAGATATGTTGAATCGCCTTCGGAGAGGAAATAGCCGCCCAATTCGTGTGGGTTGACCGGCGTGAATCGGCCACTGTTCGGTTCTGGTGCGATCGCCGCGTTCGCGAACGATGTCGTTTCGATGCCCTTGGTGAGGGGAACGTCCTGAGAGGGGTTCCGAACAATGATCTTGTCTATCCGGGTTGGGCCTCGGCCACGGTTCGTGATCTCGAGGATGGGCGTCGCTGCTTGGATTCCGTCTACCGGCTGGTACCCCATCGATTCTGCGGTGTGAACGTCTGTAAGCCGTACAGCGGGGGCGTACGTCCACTCGGTACGTTTGAACCGGGTCCCTTCGGTATCTCGGAGTGTGATTGTGAACTCCTGGTCGTGGCTGTAGGACTGCTCGGCTGTCCCGATTGTTGCTGCTTCGCCTATCTCACAAGTGGCGACGGGATTGTCCTCGGTCACTTCGTCGACGCCAATCTGCCCGTCTGCCGTCTCGAAGATCACCTCGCTGATCTCTGATGGGGCGGTGATTCTGGCGTTGAGCTGGAGGTCCTCGCTCCAGACTCTATCGAATTCGGCGGTGTACTCTTTGGTCTCCCCCGTACACCCTGCGAGAGAGATAAGTGAGGCGCTACTGGACGCGATAAGGAAATTCCGACGACTCGGTGGCATTGGCTTGTACAATCCGTCTCAACGCCCCTGCTTAAACTACTCGCTCACTTTGAGACAATCGGGCCTGATTTGGTGCGGTTGTCTGCTTTCCACTATGCGCTGAGAGTCTTCAAATTTTGAATCGCCACAGAGGGGGCGGATTTGGGGCTGTTGGCTGCTCAGAAGTCTTGGAGACTGGTGGGTTGTCCCCCTGCTTTCGAGAAGGACACATCAGCGGTTGCGCCGTCTTCAGACGGGTTGATCTCGAGTGCCGTCTCCTCTTCCGTTGCGAGGTTGGTTGCGTTGAAGTCGTTCGACTGGATGAACTCGGAGATGTTCTTCGCCGTCACGTCGCCGATCATGGTGACCTGCTCGCTCAGGACCTCTTCGAATTGCTCGGCACTTGAGGTGTGGTCGTAGAACCCGATGAGCAGCGTCCCGAGAGACTCGCTTGAATCGAGATCGAGGGTCTGGGTTGCCATCTTCTCGAGATACGCTCGTAGGAAGCGAATCCGGGCACGCCCCATCGCGTTGATGTCGGCGGCCACGCCGACGGCGTCCTCTCTGACGCCCTTGTCCACGCGGAAGACGAGGCTGTCGTGCCAGTCGGGCTTCCGGGCGTTCGGTGCGGCTTCGACCACGTACTGCGTTGCGCGGACCGTGTTGCTCAACTTGCGGGCGAGACCGGGGAGATACGTCGGGTCGACACCCGTCTCCTCTTCGATCCGTTCTGTCGAGTAGTTCCGCATCCAGTACCAGCGCACCAGCCCGGCCGTAATCCCCTGTTCCGTCGCTTCGTACCCGTTATCGATGAGCGTCGGTTCGAGACGCCCGTCGACGGCCCTCACCGTGAGCGCGAGATCGAAGTTGTCGATCACCTGGTGGAGGTAGTCCAGCTGTCGGATGTCGCTGGACGCGGTTTCGTCGGCCCACTCGTAGAAGCTCTTGATGCTCTGTAACTCGGCGTCGACGAAAGAGTTGTAGTGGAAGTTGACGGCTCCCCGGCCGAGGTGCTTCGTGCTGAAGCCTTCGCGGGTCGCGTCTTCGCTGATGAAGTCCTGATCGACGAGCCACGCCGTCGAGTTCTTGAGCCGCTTCGTCAGCTTCTCGTCTTTGGTCTCCGGCCCCTGCCCCCAGGCGTTGTTGACCGTTATCTGGTGGTAGTAGAGCGATTTGTGGATGAAATCTCGCATCAGGTCGATGCTGTCCCACCCGTTCGCGATGAGCTCCAGCGTCAGCCACCGGAACTGCTCGTCGTTATCGATGTGGGTGTGGACGTCTTCGAGTTCGCGGGTGGGTTCGAAGAATCGCTCTGCGGCCTCTTCCGGGTCGTCTGCGAGTACGTGACAGTGGCCCTCTTCGTAACCCATCGACGGGCGAGCCGCACGCCCTGCCCACTGTACGTATTCGTATATGCCCACGTATTCGCCACGGCGCTTGCAGTCCGCGACGATGACCGTCTTCACGGGAGAGTCGAAGCCGTACGCCAGCGAGGTCGTCGTCGTGAGGGCCTGTATCTCGCCTTCGTCGTAGAGATCGAGGACGAACTTCTTGACGGTCCCCGGAAGGTCGGCGTGGATGTAGCCGACGCCGTTGTGGAGCATGTCGAGGATGTCTCGGTGGGTCTCGGTGAGGAGGCCGTCAACCTCGTTCGAGAGCTCGCGACGGAGATTCCGATCGTCCGACGGGCCGTCAAAGATACCTTCTTCAGCGAGGGCTTTCGCTCGCGATTCCGTCCAGGTCTTCGCGAAGCAGAACACCAGAAACGGGCCATCGTTTTGGTTCTGCTTGATCGTCTGGACGATGGTGTCTTTCGTCGAGGAGGTGCTGGAGTCGACAGCTAACTCACGGATGGGCGTCTGTCGATCCTCCGGGCTGACGTGGACGTTCGCGTTCATCCAGTCGCCGATCTCGTTGGAGTCTTCCAGAGTCGCGGATATTCCGTAAAGGTCGATATCGTTGTTTAGAGCCGCTGAAATGGCCAATTCTATCGATGTCCCACGAAACGAACCATATATTTCATGGAAATCGTCGAGTATTAAAGCGTCTAAAGACCGAGCGCCCTCTTTCCCTTGGAGAACGGCCTGATAGAACGAGTCGAACGTAGCGACGGCGACGTCGCCGCTACGGAATTTGCCCCGTCCGGAGTAGATCGAGTAAGTATCGCCCGCCCACTCTTCGATAGCCTCCTTTTTGTCCCAGACAAGCTGGGTCGACGGAACGAGGTAGGCTACGCGGTTGCCCTTCTTCAGGTGGTTCAGGGTGACTGCCTCGGCGGTCAGGGTTTTCCCGTTCCCCGTTTCAGCGATCAGGAGGTCGTTTCCTTCGTCGAGGATGCCACCGTTGAAGGCGAACGCTTGCGTTTTCTTCAGCCCAGTGTATCCGTGGGCTTGCATGATCTCTGCGATCGTTGCTTGCTGTTCAGGTGTGACGTCGAGGTCGGCTGGTGTGTTCATGGACTCAAGACTACGCTCTCGATCTGCGGGCTCGGTACTGGTAGTTGGATTGTTTGTACTCAGGTGGGCCATATTGCTCTTTCGCAGGGGAGTGCGGTCACTCCTTCCTACCAAACTACTGCTTCACCAACTCTCGGTGGCTAAAAACATCTTCCGCGGCTGACGGCAGATCGATTCCCTGACTGGGGGCCGGCTGGACTGTTGCGGTCGCTATCTCACTCAGTGATGAGCGGTTCTTCGATAACGTTGTGGCCTGCGACGGTCCGTTCAAGCTGGGCGCTTTCTCGAAGAGTATTCCGCAACTCTCTGGCGAGTTCGTAGGGCATCGGGGTTTCGTGTTCGGAGACGACGATCCAGTCATCGTCGCTGCTCGGGTTACACCAGAGGACACGAACGATGTTCTCCTCGATCGCGACGACCGCGGGGACGACTTGGACGTAGTAGCCCTGTTCGTCGGTGTCTTCGACTCGGAAGATGGGCAATATCATGTCGATGCCAGCATCGCGCTCCAGTTCGTTACACTCGTTGACTGTGATCGGCTCGTCGGGGAACGAGCTATACTCTGAGTGGACGATATCGCATTCGGGGCACTCGCCGTTTTTGATGTGGTCGGGGAAGCAGGGAATCATGGCTCTATTTCGGCTTATACACCCCTTTCGCTGTGGTAGACTAATAGTATTCGGGTGTGGGTGTCCAGTGGTTGGACCTCGCCATACCCGCTTTCCTCTACTCTGCGTATCTCGGGAAGCGAGAGATGTTCTTCTCGATGAACTGAGTCGGGAACCCCCACTCGTTTGCGAACGCTCGGAACTGTGCGAAGTCAGGTTCGGTTCGAGTGAGTGGGGTATCCGGAACCGACCCGATCGTCGGGGAGAGGAACAACTCACGTAACTGCGAGAGGCCGTCGATGGTCGCGTCTTTGTCCTCAAGGATATCCTCGACCGTCTTCCCGCTAGAGATGTACTGGACGCCTCTCTTCGGGCCGATCCCGCTGATGCCATCGTTGTAGTCGGTGCCGCACATGAGCCCGATGTCGACGAGCTGCTCGTGGGTGATCCCGTGGTTGTGGAGGGTTTTGTTCAGTAGTATCTTCTCTGCTGGGCCTTTCCCGGTGTACTGGCGAATCGTCGTTGGTGAGCCGAACAGGAGTGCGTCGTAGTCGTCGGTCATCGCGGCATCTGCGAGGCCGTATTCGACCATCTTGGCTGTGTAGGCTTCTCCAGCGCCGCCGGCTTCGATGTAGGGGATGCCGAGTAACTCCAGCGCCTCTCGGGTCGTCTCGTGGATGGTTGGCGTCAACGACTGGGTTTGCGCCTTGTACCGCTTCATGGCGGCGGTGTCGCCAGCTTCAGCAGCGTCGGCCATCTTCTGTTTCGCCTCCTGTTTTGCGTCTCGCCGGCTCTGGATTTCGTCGGCTTTCCGTTCGTGGGGCTTCCCATCGAACACGAAGATGGGTGTGATGTCTTCTCGGAGGATCGGGGGGAGTCCGCGGAAGACACCCGCGATATTCGGGAGCTCCGTCCCGTCTTCGGTGGTGTAGATGTCGTCGTCCATGTACCGGGTCAGACCGGTGAGATACCGGTAGATCCAGTGGTGGGCGTCGATCGCGACCGTTGCCCCTGCATATTCTGAGAGGGGTGTCTCCTCTAATGTTGCGAGCGTTCGGAGTGCGCTATTCCCCATTACACCCTCCACCGTTTCCGAAGCTTTTGGTTCTCATTATCTACTCTACTCTCAGCCGGTGGGCAAAAAACCACACTCTCACTTCGCGGGGTCTACATGCCCGAGCGTGTATTCCCCGATGAAGTATTCGACCTTCTCCTCGGCGGCTCGGCCCCTGATCTCTGCGAGCGCGCTGATGGCTACTGTGGTCCCTTCACCGGAGATCTCACCGATGACGTAGAAGAACTGGCCTCGCTTGTCTTTGAGGTGCTGCTGTTCTTTTTCTCGACTCTCCTCGTTGAGCTCGGGATATGGGGTGTCGAGTTGGATTGCGCCGCTTTCGGTGTAGTTGGCAGTCACCCAGTCAGATGTGAACTCCGATTCGATGAGGTCCTCGGCGAGAACTGCGTCTCGTTTGGTGACGTCGATGTCGTTGATGTCGGTTGGGGCGTCATCGAGTCGGTTCGCGCACTTGCGGAGTATCGCCTCGGCTTCGAGATCTTCGCTGTGGTAGTAGAACCCCATCGTTGCTTAGCACAGAGATTCACGCCGGGGTATGTAGGGGTTCCGGTGGTCTGGGCTCGTGGTGAGTCAGAATGGAAGTGGTGAGCCAGCGATCGCGAGATACCAGCGGCCGAAGATCACGGCGTTGTAGGCCCCGTGCATCATGGCGACGACGATGAGGTCTTCGGTCATGGCGTAGAACCCGCCGAGAAACAGCGAGAGGGTGAAGACCGTTGCGAGGCTGGTCAGTAAGCCTGCCGTCGTTCCTGTCGCATACGCCGGGATATGAATCGCTGAAAAGATGATACTCGCGATGATGACGGAACTCGCTTTTGTGAAACTCTCATAGAGTCGCTTCTGCACCAGATTGCGGAAAATGAACTCCTCTGCCGGACCGATCAACAGGAACGATAGCGGGATCATCAACAAAACGTACTGTGGATCGACTGAGCCCGCCGCTACCGCTTGGGAAGCGGTGTGTTGTGAGGCGTCGACGTTGAGGTGTGACTTGAGGCTGTTAATCGCGTACAGGGCTGTGAGGAGCGAGAGCGTGCCGCCGATGACGAAGATGGTCCGTCGCTTCGTCGGGATTTCGAGATCGATGTACTCCCGGCCCTTCCCGGAGTATTTCAGATAGAGGATGCCGATCGTCACTGCGGCGAGGCCCAAGGCGATATCGTTCATCACCATCGCCTCTCCGTAGCCGGGTGTGAACGAGGGGAGGTCTGAAGCGAGTCGGAACGGTGTGTACCAGAAGATACTGAGGCCGTAGCCCCCGAATCCCAGCACACTAGCGATTCCGAGGGTTCGGAGCTTGTCTTTGAGGTCGGTAAGTAGGTCTGATCCATCGGGGTGGTCCATGTGGTGGGTTGATTATTCTGTCTCCCGAGCTGCGTTGATGATCTCTGAGCGTCCTCCGACATCCGTGTAGATTGCCGCGTAGTAGTCGATCGGAGGAGTCCGGCCTTCCAGCTTCTGCTTTGCTTCGTCCTGGTCGTTCGCTCTGATGTGGTGGGTTTCGTCTGCTGGGTGGTCGCCGCCGGTTGGGATATAGACGGTACAGACTTCGCACCATCCCACGTCCGCTAATTCGACGACTGAGAGGCTTTCAACCTCTTCTTTTTGACCCCACTTCCCCTCCGTTTCTGCGTAGATATAGGTTCCGTCGCCAAGCCGAACGATGAGCAGGTATCGCTTGCCCTCGTCGTCGGTGAGTACCCGTGCCCAGCTGATTGCTCGGTTTGAATCGGAGACAGGATCGGTTCTCGTCAGGGTTGCCTCGGTGTCGTTCACTTGGATTCTGTCACCTCCTGCCAGTTCGAGGAGTGCTTCCATGCCCTCGTCATCGTATCCACCGCAGATGTCGAGTTCGATATCGTCGTGCCCCTCCGGGTGTTCGCTGGCTGCCATCTCTACTTCTCTGTTTGCGTTCTCTGACTTGAGTCTACGGGTCGGCCGTAGCACTTGCTCACACGAAACTCGTGAGTGTATTCTGGTTATCGTCTGTCAGCCGGCTTGGTTCGCTCACGTCGACGCCGATTCGAGACTGGGCTGTCGCGATATAGTCTTCGTTGAGTTCGATGCCGATCCACCGCCGACGGAGCGATTTGGCTGCCTTCCCCGTTGTGCCGGACCCAAAGAACGGATCGACCACGATTCCCGCTTTCGGCTCCGTGTCTGTCTCGCAAGAGCAGGACGGAATGTGGCTGGTTAGCTCCTTGTTCGGGTTGGTGAATTCTCTCGCGTAACTACCGAGTGCGTCTTCGGCCTCTGTGGCGAGTTGTTCGACGCTGTCGGTGTTGTTCCCGGTTCCGGACTGCGTTCGCTTTGCCTGTCCCGTGTGGCCGAGCCCGACCGATCTGAGAGCCCGGAGTTGGTCGTCAGTGAGGTCGTGTCTCGACGCGAGTTCGAGAGCTCGCTGAGCTTGTGGACGATCGCTGGGGAGGTTCCGAATATCGGTGACCTCGTATTGCTCTTCGTACGGTGCGCCACACTCCGGGCAGACCTTCTCGGGGACGGTCGTCCGGATCAACTCTTTCGGCAATCCGATGGGGTAGACGGCGTCATGATCGGTGTCGCTCGTCCCGACAGCGAAGTCGAAGACGTCGGTCGGATCTGCCGAGGCTTGTTTGTGGAAGTAGTGATCGCCGCCGTCGTGGGCGATGATCAGGATGTGCTCGTGACGGTGAGAGTAGCGATTCGTCGCGGCGTCGGGCTTTCCGTTTGGCTTCGTCCACGGCGCGTGGTGGACGATCTCGAAGCCCTGCTTGGTGATCTTCTGGTGGAGGCGGTGGGGGATTCCCTTGACCGACCCACCTTGATATGCGTCGTCGACGACGAGAGCTCCGAGGCCATCGTCGCGGGTGACCCGCATGAGCTGGTTGACGACGGCCATGATGGACTCGAGATACTCGGTGACGGACCCTTCTCGGCCGATTTGCCCGTCGACGTCGTAATCTCTGAGGTCGTAGTAGGGGGGCGAAGTGATCCAAGCGTGGACCGAACTGGTCGGAATCGTCGCCAAGACCTCACAGGCGTCACCGTTGTGGATCTCGTTGGTGAACTCGCCGACCGGCTTCGTCTCGCCGGCTGTTGCGGTGGTCAGACGGATTGCCCTTTCAGGCGGGTGGGTGTGGGGGTAGTTCTCCTTAGCGTACGCAGATGGGTCCCCATCGCCGGAGAGGATTTCCGGACACGGGGGGTGGGTTACATCTGCGGGGATGTTCGTGGATAGTTCGATGAGGGGGGCCGCATTCTCGTGAAGAACGTACTCGCCGGTCTCGTGATCGACTCGGTTGCCGGGGAGGTTGATGAACGCCCCACCGAGAAAGAGCCTGAAGGACTCGCTGTTCGACGAGTAGCAGAGGATACGGTCCGAATTGGCGATTTCCAAGCCGGTGCGGTACTTCGCGGGCGTTGGTAGAATCGCTACCACGAGAAGGTACTCCTCGTAGTCACCGCCACAATACTCGAGGATGTCACCGGGTCTGATTACATCTCCGCTGTGGCCTATCGTTGCGGCCGTATCCTCTCGCAGGCGCTGAAACACCGGGACTGGCCACAGGTAGTTTTCAGCGGTTTCCCGGTTCCCGCCTGTGAGATACGCTTCGGAGAACAGAAAGCCGTCATCTCGGAGCGTATACTGGACATCTCTACTTGGTGATCGGGTGGACATGGAGATCTTCTACTTCCTCCTCTGCCCCCTCCGGGATACAAAAACCAGTCCCTATTACGCCCGTCTTGGTTGTGTTAGAGGATGAGGAACGTCCAGCCGGCCATCAACACGTAGAGACCGGCCGCAGATCCGAGTGCTTTCCCACCACTCATCTGCTTCGAGAGGGCGATAAACAGCCCTGTACTCGAAAAGAGGAGTAGTACGAGGACCATCAGTTGGAGGGGGCCGATTCCGAGCGATAACATGAGCGGAACCTGAAGCGGCGTACTGAACGCAAGCGGTAATGTCGGCATTTTCCTATTTGACGGTTGGGGGAGACTGTCTTAGAGATACCGGTCGGATCGGGTGGGCGACCTCATACGATGGAGTATGATTGATCGAGTGTACGAGACGCCTTGGTGCCCGAAAAAACGGTTCCGCAAACGTTGGATCTCGGTGCTAGTTAGCTAGTTAGAGCCGGACCGCTTCGCCGTTGTTGCTGAAGAGGTCCGGGGCACGGAGTTCGACCTGCGTCGTCGCGCCTACGGGCGACACGATGTCGAGGGTTGCCTCCTGACCTTGGTTGAAGGCCGTCCCGTCGTCGAACGCACCCGCGGCGGGGTTGATCAGGATAGTGTAGTCATCCTGGTCGTTGAGGACGGGGGAGGACTCAAACGCCCCATCTTCCCCAACAGCGAACTCGTTCGCTCCGAGGTCAGCGACGCTGTTTCCGCCCGAAGTCGTGGTACTCTCGGCTGCACTGCCGGAGTCCACAGTCTGGGTGACCTGCGTGTCGAGAACGGAGCTGTCGCTGGTGTCTTGGAGGTCAACAACGAACTCGTCTCCAGCCGAGAGTGAACCCCCGGTGTTGATCTCGCTGTCTCCACTACCGGCCGAGTCGAAGGTGAACGACTGACCGTCGAGGCTGCTTCCGGTGACCGTCGTGGTGTCGTCCGCAGCACCGGAAACACCGCCAGCGTGGTACTCGAGAACCAGATCCTGATCGGTGTCAGCCGCGTCAAGACCGTCGATGTTGTCGTAGTTGATGGAGATGGAGACACTGGTGTCACTCGCCGCGATGGCCGGAACGGACAGCTGAGTCACCTGCGAACCACCGGATGTCGAGTCAACGAAAACCAGATTCTCCTGTCCACCCGGCCCGACGGCTTGGATGGTCGTTTCAGAGAGATCGATCTGACCCGCTCCGGGAGCGCCCGTGATTGAGAGGCGAATCTCGTCGAGCGTACCCGCGGTACTGTCACCGACGACACCGACCTCGCTGTTCACGTTGACACGCTCCGAGACGAGGTCTGTGCTTTCTTCGCCCGTTGCTTCGGCCTGCGTCTGAAGGAAGCCGGCCGTGTTGATCAGGACGCCTGCGGCGATCCCGGCGACGAGAACCATCGCGATGAACACGATGAGCGTGCCGATACCTACCTGCCCTCTGTCTGTGTCTTGTGTCGTCATGTTGTTGTCATTGTGTCCGTCCGTCCGTTGAACGGGTCGTTCATTACCATCTGCCGTAGTGGGCTAGTCATGATCTGCCACTTCGGAGTGCGTCGCTGTCTGGCTACATAGGGGGTCGCTGGGGTTCGAACCCAGAGCTGCCTCGCGTGAGTTGGAAAGGCCGGACGATTATACAATGTTCGAAGTTGTCTCACAGCTAAGGTTTTCTGCCGTTTGAACTACGGCCCCTGTTGCGGTTGCCCGAGGTGATCGGGCGTCTTCTATCTATTTGATTCCCACCCCAAAACGGGAAATATAAACAAATCTAGAGGCGGCTTCTCTAATCAGTCCAGTCTACTTCGGTTCGATTTGAAACGCGGTAAGGCTATTTCACTTCTGCGGGCTGGTATTATTCGAAGAGGTCCGCAAGGGCGATTCCTGAAACCCGGTGGATGGCTTCCCAGTAGGTCTCCAGCTCTGTGCTTACTCGCTTGAACGTAATCCGCATGTCTGCGCTGTATCCCTTTGCGTTTTTCCACTGGATGTGGAGTCGGTCTTGGCCCCACCGGTTGTCGTCTTTGATCCTGACGAAACCGTACCGGTCGTCGACCATCTTCGGATTAATGAAGTCGGCTACTTCTTGAGCACTGTAGATGCCTTCGTCGCGAGCGGTGTTGGTGTCGATGGGGAATTTGAAATCGTCCTGGCGTTCGCACTTGAAGCGTCCCGACACGGTGTATGGGTTGAGCGTGCCCGTCTCGTCGTCGTATGTCAGGACTGTTGCGCGGTCTGGTTCAGGGGTCTCGCGAACGAATCGGAAGGGCTGAGAGCAGTCTGTGTTGAGACATCGCTTGATTTCGATCGTCTCGGTTCCCTGCTCTTCGATGCGGATCGGTTTTCCCGTTCCATCGTGCGTACAGCTGGGACAGGACCGAGTGTCTGTGTCTGGGAGATACGAGTGGAGCATCTCTAGACCGTTCGTTTTCAGCTTGTAGATATCCCCGAACTCGCCGAGGAGGTGTGCCTTTCGAACGCCGCCTGTTTCACAGTCTGCGAGTGTGTCGACCCACGCGACGCCACCGGCTGAGCCATCGGTCATCCCTGCTGCGAGCTTCCCATGCGTACCGTTTTCGCCGACGACGATGAGGGGGTTCTTCCCGAGGATGGTGAATGACTCGTCGACGACGACGTATTCCGTTCCGGCGATCCAGAGGACATCCCCTTGCTCACAGTTGAAGACTTGCTCGGGGATGGTGATTGTTTCTTCAACCGCCGATTCGTCTACTTTGGGGGCGGCGATGGTCGTATAGTCGATATCTGAGAGCGTTACAGCACCGCCTGATTGGGTTGTTGATCCGGTCATATCTCTTCTCACCTATTCCGAACTCCGCATCACTCGATCTGGTGAATAAAAACTTCAGGTCCAGTGGTTCAGATCGCTTTGTCCGTCGCTGGAGTCAGAGTCCGTTTCCGTGTCTTCATCGGCCGACTCTGGTTCGGGGTTGTCCGTCGGTTCTGCGTCTTGGTCGCTGCCTGCCTTCCTGACGTGGGCGATCTGCTCACCGTTGATCTTGGCTGTGATCTCGTCAATCGCGGTGGAGAGTGCGTCCTCGAGTGAGGCGTTCTCTGTGAAGACTGGCCGGAACGGCTCGTAGTTCGCGAGGCCCATCACGGTCCATCCTGAACGGGTGGTTGCTGGATTCGTCGGGTAGATCGCGATCGAGTAGCGCGTTTCCCCTTCCGCACGGAGCAGTGAGATGTGCTCCTCGATGTTCGTGGAGACCACCCAGCCAGACGGAAGATCGGGAATGTCGTGGTGGGCCATGTTGTTATCGAGAAACTGGTGTCTGAGGGTTTGACCTTAACGCTCTACACATCACCCAAAACGCATACGAGGTGATTCGCTGCGGGGGTGTCGCTGTTGTGGATGTAAAGCGAGCTCATGGTGTCTATCCAGGCGTACTTCGCGAGTGCTTTCAGCACTGGAAGTAGCACCGTGTAGGTGTCGAGTTCGATGAAGTCAGTCGTGATGAACGATGTCCAGTCGTCGACCTCGACAGCAGTTGACTCGAATGGCGTCTCGTCGAACAGGTCTGTCGGGAACTGATCCAAACCCCCTCGGTTGACGATGACGCTGACCTTCGTAGTGCGCGTGGGGTTCGAGACGTGCTTGAATTCGAGCGATACAGCTTCCGGTTCGTGGGTGATCGTAACGGCTCGCTCGGTCTCTTCGTAGGTGAATTTCCGGTTCTCGTTGTCGGAGTATGGGTAAGTGGTCATGGTCATGGGATGATCGTCGCGACGACGTGGGAGTGGTGGTCCGATTCGACCGTCTGGACGTTGAGCCAGCAGCCGCCGGGATATTCCCAAGCGTAGTTCGCGACCGTCGAGAGGACGTCGACCAGTTCTTCGTAAGAATCCACGTTGTGGAGTTCGGTCGTGAGGAAGAAGTGAGCGGAATCCTCGTGGACCGTGTCGATCTCGAAGTCGGTCTCGGCGAACGGCTTGACGAGGTGGTCTGCGATCTGGTGTTCGTATGCGACGACGCTGAACTTGGTCGGGGCGTCTTCATACGCCTTATCGAACGTCACCTCTAGCGGTTCATCTCGGTGCGAGAGCCGCACTGAGTGTTTGGTTTCGGTGTAGTCGATACAGGTCTCGGTGCTTGTCGCTGGGTGGTGTGCTGAACTCATGAGAATTGAATCGGTACGGGCTACAGGTCAACGCCGGTCTCGTTAATGACCTCGACTAGGTCATCATGGATCCGGTCTGTGAGATCGACTTCCTCCGCTTCGAATCGGTCCAAAGCGTCGAGGGCGATGTCGGCCTCTTCGGAGCTGGTGATCATTATCGTGGGGGACCCCCTACACCGACCTTGCCACAGTCGCTTGAAATCTGACACCTGCTCGGCGTTGCCGTACTCTCCGTCGATCGCCTCTTTGAGGAGGCTGCTGAGTGCGTCGTCGACGTCGACAGCCTCCTTTCGGGTGACTTCGACCTCGATGTATGCTTCCGGGTCGGTGTTCACTTCGGTCACGCTTCTGTCGAGTGTCTCGAACGCTTCGACGGTGATTGTATCCATGTGTGGTGTCTCCTTAGACTCCCCTACATCTCTTTTCGGGGGCTACAAACTCTCTGAGGTATTCAACTGGCTCTTCTCGGCCACCGTGGTCAAGTCCTCGGTCAGTATCGCGCTTACAGCGCGAATTGACGAAACGGTGGTGTACGCAGACTTCGACTCGAGCCACCCGGTGAGGCCGTCCGGGAAGCTGGGATCGACGAGAGGGGCTGTCGTCGTGTCCTTCTGTGGCAACGAATCGCTTGGATCGGATGCGGTTAGCCGGAGTTGGTTGGTCGATAGCCTGAGTATCAGGTCTTCTTTGGGGACGCAGTCGGGCGCATCTGTGCTCCACGTGGCACTCACGAGATCGTGTTTGACTGGTTCCCACGGGGTGTCTTCTGTGTCTGGGAGGTAGTTCCGGATTGGGACTGGTAGGTGGTGAAGGAGGGCGATCAGGTCGATGATCCCGTCTCTTGGGTCCCCGAACTTGCGTTTGGTCCCGCCGAGAACAGAGAAGTCACCGGGATTGTCGCCGACACTGTGGCCGCGAATTCCGAGCATTGGTGACTCGTCGTCCGGAGTGTGCGACCGTATCTTCTCCCCGTTGGTGTACCCGACAACTTTCTCGGTTCGGAGGTGGTACTTATCATCTCGATTGGCCCCGCGGTCGTTTAGCGAGAGCTTGAATCTGACTAGCGAGCCGCCTTTGCCGTATTCCGTATCGTAGGCGGGTCCATCTGCGAGATAGCTCACGTGGGTGGCATCGTGGGTGACGAGCTTCCACTGGCCGATTGTGTCCGGAAGCGCATCAACGGCGGTTGGGATTCCGTTCGTTCGGTACCGTTGGTTCTCCGGATCGGGTGGCGTGACGATCGCTTGGTCCCGGAGGAATGCTGGATAGGCCTCTTCGATATGTGCCTCGACATCCTCGTACAGGTCTGTGAGAGGGGTCTTAGACTGAGGTGACGTGGTCGGTGTCGGCGTGGTTGTCTTCCCTGCGTTAGACTGTTCGGGCTGTTCGCACGTTTCGTCCTGTTTCTGTGGTGTACTCTGTGACGAGGTGTCTGGTGTCGAAAACGCTGAGAGAGACTCTTGGGTCTCGGTCATTTGTCTCCCCCAGTGATGTCATGGTGCGCGGCGAATGCGAAGAGTAGTTCTCTGAACGCTTCCGGGCTCTCGCTGTGGTGGTCGAGTTTGGATTTCTGGTCGATCGTGTTCGAGAACTGGGTGAGGATACTTTCCGCATCGAGGGGATACCGGCCAAGCGCGTGCTCGACACGGGGAAGTCGGAGCAGCTGCCGGTCAAAGGCGAGCTCGGCGTCGAGGTCGTTCCGCATGAATTCGGCCATCCGCCTTACGGCTTGGCCCCACTCTGGGTAGGTCGTATCACCCCGCCCGTTCACCCAGTCGGAGTCAGTAATCTCGGTGCGGATGTACGGCAGCAGTTCGTCTAACCGGGCTGTTCGGTCGTGATCGGTGACGTCGAGCGTCTCAATAGGGGCGACCTCGGTGGGTTCATCGGGGCCGTCGCCGGCAGGGACGAATCCGACTCGGTCGGGGATTTCGTCGCTGTAAGAGTGCGAATGGGCGAGAACCCCGGCGAACTGAAGGCCGTGGTCTGCTGAAGGCCCGTGGTAGAGTCGGTATGATTTAGTGTGGTCGTCCGTTTCTGCGCCGACCAACAGTGGCTCGTCTATCTCGTTGATGATAACGCCCGTTCCCCACGAACTGAGGGCGGAGAACGCCTCCAGTACGTGAGCGGGCGCTGACTCGCTGATCTGCTCTACCGAAGTGGGGGCCCCGGCTAACTCGAAGTCGCCGATCGTGGTGCTGGATTCACTCATGAGTATTCTTTATCTGATGGGCTCTTTTCGAACCCCTCCACCTCTAATCCGGGGGAGAAAAACTCACCTCCGGCGTGGTGGATAGGCGTCTCTTGTCAATTGCTTCCGCTATCGGATTGTAACGATTGACAAGACTGGTTCTGCTACTCGTTGTCGAGTTCCGCGAATGTGGTCTGCCCAGTCGGATCGGTTCCGTCTGCTAACTCCTTGAGCTTCCCGCGCTGGTCGAATAGTTGGACCCCCTCAAGCGGGTCCCAGATCGTCACACTGGCGTCGAGAGCGTCTTTCAACTTCTCTGCGTAGTCTCGCCCCATCAGGATGAGAACCTTGTCTGTGTGGGTCACGTTGTCTGCGACCTCCTCGGCCAACTCCCACTGTTCGTCTTCGGGGAGTTCTGAGATCTGCTGGTCGTACCACGGGAGCTTTTCGTCGGGTTCGACGTAGCCGAACTTCCCAGAGAAGATCGCCCACTCATCGCAGTTCGCTTTAAGCGCGTCTCTCCGGGAGTCGAACAGCCAAGAGTCGTAGAGGTGTTGTGCTTCGATCTTGCCTTGGAAGTCGTCGTCGACGCTCTTCGATTTACTACACGCCGTTATTCCGACTACTGTTTGGTCTGACATGGTGTTAGTCCTTCTTTCGGCCGAGGAGGAGGAGTCCGAAGAGTGTCCCCCACGCGAGAATCTGCCCAGAAGTGCCAGCTACTCCGAAGATGACCGGTAGAAACAGAAAGAACAGGATTGCGATGCTGATCGCTTTCAGCCAGCCGGCGTCTCCCGACCGAGCGGCGTGATAGACGACGGCGAAGAGGGGTCAGGGAGCCATTATTCTGGAGTGTACTTCTGGAGTTGGTCATATATCTGTTCGTGTTTTGGCAGGGACTTGAGGATCTTCTCGATCTCTCGTTGTGACCCGGTGTGTGTCTCTCCGTCCCCGAAGAGCGTCCATGCGAGTGTGTCGGCGGTCACCCGCTCGTCAGCGAGACGCTGGATCTTCCGGCTGGTCTTCTCGCCGATTCCGTCGAGGGATTGGAGAGTCGTTTGGAGTCGCGGTTCGGGGAGTGGTGATTCGAGGACCGTCCTGTCTGGTTCGATGACCGTTGGGTCCGGCGGGTGGTCAATCGTCGTGATCTCGATGTCCGAATAGCCGAACCTCACGTCGCGGGTGAACGCCGTATTCGGGGTGGGCGGCGTCTTTTTCGACCCGCTCATGTAGCACGTGGGACCGTCTCGGTACCGCGAGTCGGAATTCGGATTCATCCCGATCTGATAGTAGCCGCCTCGCGGATTTGCGACGACGACCGCAGTCACTGGGACCGTCTTCTCTCCGAGTGTCCCTCGCGGGATGACCGCGTGTGTTTCGTATGGCTCGGAGATGATGTCGAGCCGGGTCGCGTACTCCGGCGTCTCGATCTTGTCGCCGGGAGAGAGGCTGTCGAACGCTTCTTGATGTTGTTCTTTGGCCTTCTCTTGCGCCCGTTTCTCGGGGTTCAGGTGTTCGAGTTCGCCGGCTTCCCAGTGGGTCAGCGCCTTCGCTGCGCGTTGGCTGTCGTGGTCCGTTTCGGGGACGAATACCTGATACGAGCCGAGCCGCTTCGTCTCGGTGGTGTCTCGGCTGCGCTTGGCGTGTCGGAAGAGCTCTCGGTACCCTACCTCGACGGTCGCGTCGACGGCCCTAGTGTCTGTGAGGCGTCCAAGGACGAATCCACACCCCATCGGTGTGTTCATCCCGCCACCAGTCACGAGGAGTGGGTGACCTTTGAGTTGGTCCAGCAGTCCTGCTACCTCGTCGCGGTTGTCGATCTCCGTGGTTGGCCCCATACCGCCTGACCCGGCGAGGTGGGTGAACGTTACCGAAACTGCCCCCTCTGGGATACACAACGAGACGCTGATCGTTGATCCATCGGTGAGCGCGCCGATCTGGCTGTCGGGATACTCTCCCCCGGCGGATTCGAACTGGCTGTGGCTGGGGATGCTGATGGATTCGGGTGGTGTATCTGCGGGCTCTGGCTTCGTTCGGGCTGTCTTCCCGTCGAACTCCGAGAGAGCGGGTTGTGAGTCACTCATTGAGGAGTAGGAGTGGGGGGTATTCGATGGGACCATCAGTGACGATGCCCTCCGGGGTGAGCTTCGCTGGCGGCCCTCGGAAGAACAGCTCGGCGGTGTGGCCTGCCTCCTGGGCGATACTGAGCGTCGTGATGATGTTGTGGTCGTCGACATCGTTCGCGACCGTCCACTCGGAGGCAGGCGCGGCCAGCGTGATCCCTCGCTCTGACCCCCTCGCGGGAATCGACTCGACGATGATGACGGGCTCGTCCTGCGCTTTGAAGCAGAGAGTGATCTCACCAGTTGTGTCGGCGTAGTACGGCTCTATCTGGTACTTGACTTGAGAGTCGCCTCCGATGTCTATGTCTACCTGCTCGCCAACTGTCTCTCCGATCGCGACGAATTCCTCTCGGCTGAGTCCGGTCTGGCTCATCGGTGGCTCCCGCTGCGCTTGGGCATTATTACACATCTTCTACTACCACTCGGAGGCTAAAAACAGACTACTCCGCTGCTGAAAACCGGCTCAACTGCTGATTGTTCTGCTGCCGTCGCTCGATCTGTCTGGCTTCCGAGCAGGGGATACAGAGATATTTGCCAGCGAGTTCGGCGTCGTCCGGAACTTCCGTGTACTTGTCGATATCTGCGACATCTTCCCAGCAGTCCACACAGACATCGCGAAACTTGAGGTCCGATGTGAACTCCGGAGAGAGCGGGTACACTCCGGTGGTCGCGATCACGTCGTAGGCCGTGATGTAGTGGGTTTCCTTGAACACACCGTAGAGGTCGCCTTCGATGTGCTCTTCGTGATAGGCCTCGGCGTCGAATTGGGTGTACACCTCCGCGAGAACAGCCCGGTGTTGTCTATTCCAATGTGTTGCGATCGCTTTCGCCATCTCGGGGATGCTGGCCTCGGGAAAACTGACCCCGCAGTGAGCGCAGGAGCAGCTTTCGAGCGGGAAGTTGATCTCCGATAGTCTCTCAGTCATGGGTGGTGATCCGGGGTGGTGATTGTGTTATAGATTGGACTCGCTCTATTCAACTCTCGGTGTTCGGGGATTCAGTCTCTGTCTCATGAGGCTCCTGGAAGACTTCGGTTGGCTCCTCCTCTTCGTCGATCATCAGGGTGTCGAGATCCGTGATTGCTGAGAAGCGGTCCATCGCGGCTGCCGGGCTAAGTTCTTCGTAACAGGAGTGGGGGGCTTCCCACTCGTCTTCGATACAGTGCCGGGTGTGGACGTGGTAGCTGTAGTGGTTCGGGATCGACTCTCCCTGCTTGTTGGGGGCTTCGATGAGGAACTCTTCGTTTGTCGGGTCGAACGGATTGGGGTGCTTCTTGACGATGTGGACCGGGAACTGGTCGCGATCGTCGATGAGTAGCTGACCGTGTTCTCCCGTGTCGATATATAGATCCTCAAGGCCGGTCTGAGGGCACGTCTTCGTCGTGACCGCCAGATCGAGAACGTCGGTGGCTTCTCTGACGATCGCCTTCAGATCAGTCCCAGTTGACTGGTGTTCCCACGGCTGTTCAGGTCCGGCTCGGTGTTCCATTTCGAACTCCTGATCTGACGGGACCACCCTCACGAACTGCTCCGTCTCGGTGTTGTACAGTTTGAGGTTCGCGGGTGAGAGTTCCGCAAGACAGATGAGATACTCTGGACTGGGGGCGAGCACGGCGGCGTCGGTGTCGTCTGAGTGTGAGTGGTTAGATTCCATACATGGAGACTTCTTTAACAACAGGACACTCACAACGTGTAGTATAAACTCTATCCCCCGTCTGTGTTTGACCCTCAACACTTTTGATGGGGTGGGCTGAATCGATGGGTAAGAGACAGCGGCCAGCCGCTGTATCAACAATGAGTGACGAAAACACGAATTCGAGCGGAGAAGTGGATAGTGACGATGCTGCTGAGTCAGAGGAAGTGGTGGAGCCTGAAGATGGACAGCCCTCCTTAGTGCTCGTTCTAGCGGGGGTCGCGGGATTCGGCATCCTCATCGGAACTGGCGCTCTCATTGGGGTTGAAGCGTACACCGTGGATTGGGATGGCGAAGTCGAGCTGGTCTCGGAGGGTGAGACTGTTGAGACGTTCTCTGTCGTTCACGCGGACACGCAGTCGGAGAAAGAGTCCGGGCTCGGTGGGGTCTCAGAACTTGAAGCAGGTACGGGGATGCTGTTCCTCCATGATGAGATGCGGACGTTTACCTACGCGATGCCACGGATGGAGTTCGGCATCGATATTCTGTTTATCGACGATTCGTGTGTCATCCAAGCGGTTCACGAAGCGGACGCGCCGACTGGGAATGAGACTGGGGTTGAACCACATCATCAGTATCGAGGCGTTGGCAAATACGTTCTAGAAGTCCCCAAAGGGGCCGCATCTGGTGTTGTCGAGCCGGGTGATTCCGTGCGTATCGATGGCGGTTGTGGGGCATAATTCACGCTGACGGACGCGATGGAGAATCGAACGCCGGCTTCGTTGTCCCGGTGATCTCTTTGTCCCATCTGTCGAGCCGGTTCTGGAAGATACAACCCCGAGGGGCAGAACGCTTCTCGGGAGCCAGTTGTTCGGCCCACCAGACCCCGTCGACATCGAGGTGGCTGGCGTACCAAATCGGCAATAGTCCCTCTATCAGGACTGGTGAAGCGTGTTCCGGCGCTTGCCTGAACGCCTTGCTCCAGTAGTTCACTCCTTTCGCGGCGAGCGTGAGGATTGGTTCCTCTGTGTATCTCGACTGTCTGGATGCCGCTTCTTCCTGAGCAGTACCTTCGTCTTTGACTTTCAGATACCGCTCGTCACCGTTCTCGTCGGTGAAGCTCACACGATAGCCAGTCACCTCTGTAATGTATCCCGCATCAATACACCAAGCCCGCTCGGCTTCTAACTCGGCAGTGGGGTCGACGTAGTAGAACTCCGCTTCTCCATTTGAGAGCTCGTAGGTGTGGAGCGTTTCGTGGGTTGCTGTACCATCTCCTCGGATGATCCCTTCCCACACGTCAGGGTGGACTGAGATGGAGAGTTCTCCGCCTTCCTGTGAGGTGTATGGAACGGCTCGCTCTTCATCGAGATTTCCGACATGGTAGACTGTCGGTAGGGGAATCGTCTCACCGTGGGCTGCGTCTTGCTCACGGAGCGTGACGGCTGCGTTTCTGTGATTCATTCTGTGGGTTCTGGAGCAGATCGGGATTAGTACCCGAAGACCGGTGTTCCGGTTGCGGCTGTCTCTGGAGTGATCCGGGAGTTGCGAACTTCCTCCTCTGTAAGGCTCTTCGATTCGTCGAAGCGGAGATCAGACAGTTTGAGTCTGCCCTGAAGGTCCACTACCACCCATGCTTTCGGGTAGTGTTTGTCTCTGGGATCAGGTGTGTAGACGAGCTGGTAGAGGTGGAACGTCGTTCCTCCGTAGGATGCTGATATGGGGACGTTCTGATGGCCGGTCGTCTCTCGACAACGGTCTGTTCCTTCGCTATCTTGTGTGGTCATTCCTCGGTCACACCTGTCGTTTCGCGAGTGACTTTCTCTCGTGCTTCATCGACGGTGTCGCAGGGTGTCGTATCTACGGTCTCGTCGTCGTCTCCGTGGTGGTGTTCGATGAGGATGTCTGGGTGGTTGTCGTTGTCCTCGGGGGTCGTCCAGATGATGTACTGCTCGCCGTCTTTGTTCTCGTACGCCTCGACGCAGCTGGCGATCGTGCTGTCAGGCTTCTCCGGCATCTCGACCCAGCCGGTTGCTTTGAACTGCTCGCACCGGCCGATCCACTGGCGCTGTGATTCTACGAGTGCGTCGACGTCTTCTACTGCCGTTACCGCTGGGTGCTTGCCCACTTCCTTTGAAGCGGCTTCTACCGCAATGAGGGACTTGGAGAGGCCGATCTGGGCTTCGACGCGGCGGAACTCTGCGGTGCCGTTGGTGATCGAGAACAGGACGTCTGTCTCGTAGGGTTCCGCAATCCCCGGTGTGTAGAACTCGACGGTCAGCGTGATCGTCGACGGCGAACCCAACTCGCCGCCGGACGACTGATAGCCAGTGATTTTTGGCGGGTCGGGGAGGTGAGTCGGCGGTGGTCCGGGCTGTTCTGTCTGCTTGACGGTCGTGGTGTCGCTCATGTTGGATTACGCATGTCCGGCCGGCGTGTTCTCGAAGCTGTCTAGGGTACTCGTTTCGGAGTTCGTGTCCGGTAGGGGCTTGATTATCTCGAGCGCGAGTTGGTTCTGGAACTCTTGTGCGTCGATCTCGTCGGACTGTCCATCTTCGTCGATAGTGACGACGCTTCCAACGAGCTTCGGATCCTCTCGCTTTCCGCGGATGTCGATGGTGTGGATCCGTTTCGCCTCGCCGGTACGGGTGTGTTCGTACCGAGTAATGTTACTCCGCTTCAGCTCTTTCAGTGACTTGATGTTGGTCATTCGGTAGTTCTGTTTGGGAGGTTGAGTGCGATCGGGTAGATGTCCGGCCCTACTTCGTCTTCGATTTCTTCTGCGACCTTTCGGTGGGCGTTCATTACGGCGCGCTGGAGGGGTTGGTGACCGTATCCAAGCTCTCCTAGACCGATGGAGTGGGCGTCGTACGAAGTCTCGATCACGAAGCAGTCTGCGTAGGCTGCGTAGATTCGGACGTACCCTTCGTGGACGGATTCGAGGTGCCCTTCCAGCTCCTCATCGAGGAAGTAGGCCTGATACTCACGGAGGAGAGCCATGAAGACCTCAAGGTCCGGCTGGTCATCCTCTTCCTCAAAGGTGGCTTCGAGTGCCTGCTGTGCTTGGGCCTGCGTAACCGGCGTTTCCATCAATTCCATAACTCACCCCACTCGGTTTCTAAAAACTCTCCCTTGGTGGCTTCTGTAGGTAGCTATCTTGCCGTCAGGGTGCCGCTCGGTCTGCTCACACCCTGTATCTCTACTGAGACGCGGGCGGGAAGTTGAGCCAAAGATACTTGATAAGTGACTGAGTACGAGTTGTAATGAGCCAAGACGATGATGGGTCAGGGTTTGTCTATCCCGATCCGGATTCCGATTCGGAGTCTGAGGCGATAGAATATCCCGAAATGGAGCCGCCTACTGATGAGGGCGGTGGTAAGTCTACTATCGGGTTGTGGATCCGCGACGGAAGTCTCGGGTTCGGGATCGTGATTGTAGGGTTGCTTCTACTTACGGTGGCTGCTGGCGTTTGGCCGCCGATGACTGTAGTTGAAAGCGGGAGTATGGAGCCGAACATCAACCAAGGAGACCTGACTATCGTGTCGGCTCCTGATCGGTTTGTGAACGAGAACGCTGACGAGAACGGCGTCGTCACTCACGACTTCGCCGTTCAGGAAGGGATCGAGAACCTCGGCGGATACGGGACGGTGATCGTGTTTCAGGATCCACAAACGAACGGTCCAGCAACGATCCACCGTGCCATGTTTCACGTTGAGGAGGGTGAAGACTGGTTCGAGCGGGCGAATGAATCGTTCCTTCATGGAGCGACATCGTGTTCTGACCTCCGGAACTGTCCTGCTCCAAATGCTGGCTACATCACGAAGGGAGACAACAACCCGTACTATGACCAAGCTATCGGCCTGTCCCGGCCGATCGACGGTGGCTGGATAAGCTCGGTTGCTCGCGCGGATGTCCCCTACGTAGGCTGGATCCGACTGATCTTTTCCGGTCGGCTCATCGTCTAGCTGCTAGGACTCGCTATACTCGATTTCGAGACCGTCGTCTGTCCACTCGAAGTCGTGAATTGACGCATCACTGGGGATGCCAGCGGCCTCGAGAAGCGATTCTATCGGGAGAGTAGTGGTTGTCATGGGTGGGCGTGTTAATCGAAGTGGTAGCCGACCTGGGCACTTCCGTCGTCGTTCTGTTCGATGTCCTCTATACAGTTCCCACCGAGTTTCTCGATGAGGTCTGCGAACTCGTGGACTGACGTCACGTGGAAATCGGCTCCCGTTGGGTAAGGGAGGTCGTGGCGGTGGGAAGTGACGACGGATAGTAGATCGAATTCGTCGTTCATCTCGATCAGGGTTCCGATGGTCCGGTTCATCGGTGCACCCTGTAAGTCGAAATCGCGGTGGATCTCGCCGGACTCGTCAACTGCGTCGGTGAATTCGTCGATGTCGGTGTATACTCCGTTGTGCATGGGTCTAGGGGGAACAGGATTCGATCTGGGTACAGTCGTGTCGCTGCTTGATTTCGCTTGGGGATTCGTAGGTCGTTGCGATTGCGTTGATGATTGGCCGAATTACGTCTGTGTTCAGCCGTCGGTCTGTGTCTTCTAGCGAGTAGTCCCCGTCACTCGCTTGTCCCTCTTCAGGGGGGAGCGTCCACTCATCGACAGTCCACGTGAGCCACTCGCCGCCTTGGGCGTCTCGGATGTAGACACAGCCGTCGTTGACGACCGTCGCGAACAGCGGGAGTTCGTCCCGGTGATCAACATCGCTCTCGTACCACTCGACGAGCTGGCAAATGAACGCCAACACCTCGTTAGGGTCGGCGGTCTCGGTCAGCTCCTGCTCGAACTCTCCGTCATCGACGACGTGGACTGCTCGGTCTTCGGCGATGTGCGTATGCCGAGAACTCACTGAACGGTGTGGCGGGGTATCTCGGGCGTTCACGCTAGTGCGTCCATGGTTGCCGGGTCGATTTTCCCCTGTCGCCAGTCCTGGTACAGCCCAGTGATCGGAACGCTCCACTGGCCGCTTCGGGCATCTTGCGGGTGATTTACTGTGGGGTCAGCGAGGACGAGTTTGTCGACGTCGATGTCGATAGCTTCGACCTGGTGGGCCTCCCCGCCCGCTAGATAGACATCTCCGTTTTTCAGCCCCATCTCATCGATCAAGGCTTGCGTGTAGTTGATCGGATTGATGGCACTGTGGATATCTTCGTTATACCAGTGGGTGAATCCCTCTTCTGGTGATTTTACCTTCTCCATCTCACCCCTCTCCGGTGGATAAAAATTCCCGCGGTTCAGGCGGGTGACTCGGTGCGGGTAAAGGAATCCTGTGAGCGGGCCTGACTCTTCGCGTCGTCGGGGTTCATCTGTGTAATGCGACCATCGACCGTGACGCGGTCTGTATAGATGAAGACCTCTTCTCCGCTATCTGTGACCCACGTTTCGTCCGGACTGTCATACTTCACGTGGGAGAGCTCCCAGCTATCCAGTGTCTCTTCGTCTGGGAGTTCGCTCACGTACGCATACCGACTGTGCTCCTCGGGATACTCGATGGAGTCTGCCGCGTTCGCGAGGGCTTTCTTCGCACCATGTGGGAACGGTCTGTACGGTGAGTGGATCGTCTTGAATCCGTTTCGCTCAGGTGGGCTGTCGTCTAGGTTGGTGGCGTGCGTCATTTGTTGGTTGGGCTGTGTTGAATCGCCATACGGCGGCAGGGTAGGTCGCTAAATCAAAGGAGCTGAAGCGGGAAACTGCGGTTGTCTATGACGCAAATCTCCCGCTTCATCGGGGAAGTTGTGCCGGTTGCTCAAAGAGTTACTGGCGATGGAGGCGAATCCGCCGCCCCGGAAGGCGGCGGCGGATTCGCCGACTACGCACTCGTTTCCCTCCACTGTCTGCGAATTTACCTCGACACATCCTATCGGATGACAATCGACCTACTCAAAGAGATGCCACAAATAATCGGGGAGATCGGCCTTGACGCGGCCGATCTCCCCGTGCCGTCCACGTTGTGTAAGGCGTTCGACCGGATCAGTATGAGCGTCTGTCGAGTGCTGCTGCGTCAGTCGGCGCAGCTGCACGATCTCTCCGAACACGCCGCGATAGACGCTACATTCTACGAACGCTCAGCAGCGAGCCGCCACTACTGCCAGCGAATCAGCTACCACGTTCAGAAGCTGAAAGTCACGAAACTCGTCGATACAGCGTCTCAAGCTATCCTTGACGTTCACTGCTCAACCAACCGGGAAGGAAGTGACGCAGATCTCGCTGAGCAGATCGCCCGCCGGAACGCGGGCGATCTGCGGTCTCTCGCTGCCGATAAGGGCTACGACAAGCAATCGCTCCGCGAAGGATTACGCGATCTCGGGATCAGACCGCTGATCAAGCACCGCATCTTCGCACCGTACGACCACGCACACAACGCCAGAATCGACGATAACCGCTACAATCAGCGCTCTATGACCGAAACCGTGAACTCGGCTATGAAGCGCTCGCTCGGCTTCGCCGTGCGAGCGCGGTCGTGGTTCCGCGAGTTCCGTGAGATCGCTCTGATGTGTATGGTCTACAACATCAAGCGCTTCGTCAAACAGTGAATCTCTACGCCTTACAGCGATTCAACACAGCCGTTGGTTGGGTCTGGGCTCAGTTCCGCTTTGATTTCAGCAGAGTTCATCGTGTCGAGCTCTTCGAGAGTGTACTTACAGGTGGGGTCAGCGTCGAGAAAGAGTTTGTAGGTGTTCCGAACCGTCACTTCGCTCGCGAGTCCCGATTCGTCGACGGTGGTCTGGGTTATCGGTGATCCAAGGGTGATGCTGGCTGTATAGAGGGAGACAGCAGCGAGTGCACTCGGCTTACGCCCGGAGATGTGATTTGTCTCCGAGAGGTGGCTGGTCAGCCGTTTCGCTTCAGTGACGACTTGCTCTGAGACATCTAGCTCGTTTGCGAATCGCGGAATGTAGGCCTCGGGTGTCGTCGGCTTGATCGGGAGGTTCAGCTCTTTGTCGATCGCTGACTGCGCTCGTCTGATGGCTGCCCGTTCGACTCGCGAAACGTGAGCGAATTCGTCGAAGGTTCGGGGGATGCCCTCTAGCTGTGCGGCTAGGTAAGTCGCACCCGTTGCGACAGCTTCGATAGATCGTCCGGGGAGGACTTTCTGTTCAGAGGCTTTCCTGAAGATGACTGCGCCCGTTTGTGCGATGTTGGCTGGTAGCCCTAGCGCCGAGGTCATCCGCTGGATCTCGGTGAAGCCCTTTTTGTTGTTGCGATCTCGGATGTCCTGCGTCCGGAATCGCTCGTCCCACTTTCGGAGCCGGGACATCCGCCTCTGCTTTCGTGAGGAGATCTGGTTCCCGTTTGCGTCTCTGTTCTGCCAACTGATCTGAGTCGAGAGTCCCTTATCGTGTAAGGCCTCGGAGGCGGGCGCACCGACCCGGCTGTTGTCCGTTTCGTGATCGAAATTCCGCCAGTCGGGACCGTGGTCGATTCGGTTTTCCTCGATAACCATCCCACAGTCAGCACAGTGGCGCTCTCCGGCGGCCTCGTCAGTGATGATTGTACCCTCGCAGTCAGGGCAGGTGGATTCGTCTTGACGACTGCTAGCCGGCTCTTGGCGGGCTTCTTCCGGGGAGACCGCCGACGTGGTCGAGGATTCTTGCGGTGCGGTTGCTACGGATGTTCGTTGAGTCATTAGTGGTTGATTGAAGTGATCTGTCTGGGATCTACGGTGGTGCTTCTAAGGAAACCCCTTCGCACAACTCCGGGGGACAAAAACAAGGAATCATATCTATTCTATCAGGAAGTTCCCCCACTGTCGTCATTTGATATTTCGTCCGTTTCGGCCCCATCTGTCTCCTATAAACAAAGTTTATATTGAGGGGCACCAGAGTATAATCCGCAATGTCTGACCTAATCGTCAAGGCGGCTGTGAAGGAAGCCCTGGATGACAAGAATGTGGCGGCGGACTTCTACGACGCGCTCGATGGGGAAGTCGAGGAACTGATCTCCGACGCTGCGGCCCGAGCTGAGGCGAACGATCGGAAGACGGTCCAGCCGCGCGACCTGTAGATACCGGTCTGCTACCCTCTTGTAGTTGCGGTTTCGACGCTAGTATGACGGCGTGTTGAGCCCAGCTCTGGTGTTTGAGGGCTCGGTGTACCTCGCGATCAGTTCGGCATCAGTGACTGTTCCGTCTTGGCTGATGGTCGTCTTGATGAAAAAGCCCTTGAGTAGAGCGCGGTCGCTGTCGCCTTCGATCTCCTCGTTGTCGTCGTCGTACCATCGTTGGCACGCAGTTACGATCGGGGCGGGCGGCGGTTGAAGATGGGGGACTGCCGGCGTGCGAATCGACCTGTTCGTGAGGGGGTCGATCAGCGTGTCTGTGTCCGGAATGTGAAGATTCCAATAAAGCGTCGTCTCGTCTTCTGGCCAATCCTCACAGAGGGCGGCCATTTCTGCGATAATTTCGTGTGTGACTCGCTTGGTGTCTAACGGAGCAGTTGTCCGGTGGTGGATGGGGGCGATATTGACCCACCTGATGTTGACTCCGTCACTCGTCGCGTTCCTGAACGCTTCGAGGGTAACTTCCTCTTCGACTGCGATTGTATATTCTGTTTTTGTGAGGTTCATACGTTTCCAATCCACGCTGAGCGGGGCGCAGGTCTTCGACTCGCACTGTTCCTATCTGGCTGGTTCTGTTCTTGGTGACTCACTAACAGGTATGGCACGGTATTATAGTTTCGCTCAAATTGGATCTTGGAATCTACTTCCAAGTAGTTGTTGGTTCTATGAAAATTCTTGGCCGCCCGGTGACTATTGCTGGTTGGCCGGTTTGCGTCGTGGGAGACGGGGTTTGATCAGGCCGAACGTGTAGCGGCCGATGATGATGATGCTCACAAACATCGAGATGATGACGACTGCGGGGTCCTCGCCTCTCGCGATGAGGCCAACCGACGGGACGATGACGTACGTCCCCAAGATGATCCGGTGCATGACGTCGTCTGCCCGCATCATGTAGTTCATCGAGTATGCAACGGTCCCCGCGACGGTCCCGGCGATCAGGATGCCGATTGCGAGAGTGAGAAGCGTTGTGAGTGGTGTCATGGGTGTGTTCTGCGTGGCTGTGGGTTTGAACTTATGGGTGCGCCCGCGTTGGGTCGTCTGCCGGTGATTCTGTGTTCGAGCGAACGAACTTCCGGAATCGTGAATGCGCCACGATGGGCGAGCAGTGTTCCGGTGTCGGGATAGACTCGGTGGTCTTCCGGCCGGTCTCGCCCGCCTGTTCGATGCGTGTCACGCGAAAGTCTGTGCTTTTCGACGGCCCGGCGATCTCGATGAACACGTCTGTCTCTTGGTCCGGCGGCGTCTCTTTGCGGTAGCGGACGTGGAACTCGGCTCCATACCGAACGCCCGGCGACCGATCAAGGACCCATCCAGCCGGTGTTTCGAGCAGTTGTGCGTCGAACGCTGGGTGAGCAACGCCGCCGGGACTGTGCCGTCGCATCCAGCGGACCGCCTTGTCTCGGAGGTCACTGGCCAAGGTGGTCGATTGGACCTTGCTGTCGAATCCGTCCGGCACCATCGCGGCGTCTGCGCCCGAAACGCGGCTGTCGAACACCTTCAGAAACGAGTAGTCGCTGGGGTTGTGGTGAAGTTCGACTCGGCGTTCCGGTGTGGTCGTGCTTCGCCAGACTTCACGCGACAGCCTGGCGTGTGGATCGTACTCCCAGCCGTTGATCGCCATCGGAGCGCCCGGACAGAAGTCCCACGATGGGTCGAACGGTGACTCTGACTCCGGGTGGTACTCGCCTGCGGCTGGCTCCCACGCAAGATACGGGTCGTCCGTGTCTTCGTGAGACTTCTCGAAATAGAACTGCTTGAGGTGGGCGCTCCCCTGCGTGTGCCAGCGGCCTTGGAGTATCCGGATGAGCTCGCTGGTCTCGGCCGTTTTCGTCGTCCACTCGTATCGCTCTGGGCGGTGAAGCACGACGTCGAACTCGTTGTCACTCGCGTGTCTCGCCCAGAGTGCGTACTCCCACTCCCACTCCGAGGGGTGATCGGCAGGCCCGTCGCCGCTCGTCGCGTGGAGAACACGGTCGGAGTCGTACAGTGGCTCCAGCTGGTTCCGTTCTGGTTGGGCTTTGAACCACGGCTTCTCGGCGGTGGCCTCTCCGAAGCTCGCAAGCCCGACTTGGTTCTCGAAGAGTGTGCCCAGCGTGATGCTGTTCGCGAAGTCCTCGTGAGCGTCGATCGCGACCGTCTGTCGGGTCACCGGGGGATTCTCGCCCGGCACGTCCCGTGGGTCGTCGATGCCGCCTTTCAGCTGGTCGATGGCCGCCTGTTTCGAGTCGGCCTCCCAATACTGTGCGTCGAGAAACCGGGCTCGAACGATCGCCCAGCAGTCGTCTGCGAACGGCGGCTGGATCGAAATCGGCCACGCCGAACTCATCGCCCTGTCGAGTGGTGGCGGCCCATCGTCTCGCGGGCTTGATCGAAGATTGCTTCTCGCTTCCCACGTCGCGACTCGCCAGTCGCCGTCACGACGAGCGCGTACGGCTTCTCGTTGGCGTTGGGCAGTCGGACCACGCGGATGGTCCCGCCCGCTGGGTGGCTCCATAGTGCCGTCTCTCTGCGTGGCGTGTCGGCTCCGCCGCCGACGAGGTGCGCGTCGAGGTCCCAGCCGTTTGGCGGCGTGCCGTTGATCGGATCGAACCGTTCGCCGTCTTTCGGGTATGGGCCACCGCGGCCGTACTCGGTCTCTGTGGCAGGCATCGTCGCTACTCGTCGTCCTCGCGAAGGCCCCACGGATCCTCGTGGACACGCAGGTCGTATTCGCTCAGGTCCTCCCGGAGGAACTCCGAGGGACAGTACGTGTATCGCTTGTCCTCGAGTACCCACATCACGAGCCCGTGGTCGTACACTTCCAAGACGTATCGGACGTCGGCGACCGTCCCGCCGTTGTGTGGGTTTCGGCGTTCGATGACATCGCCGACGTTCACCGCAATCTCGGTCTCGTCGTCGGACTCGGTGTGCGGCCTCCGCTCTGGCGTCCCCGGCTTGGGGATGGTCGTCTGGTCGTACGCTTCTCGCAGATTTTCGGGGTTGATGGGTTCGGTCATGGATTTCACTTCGCTGTCTGCGCCGTGGCTGGTTCGTTCTTGTCGAAGGACTGATCGCTGTGGAGATGGACGTTGATCAACTCTTCGAGTGATCGAAGGGCGACCGCTTCGAGAATCGAGTCCGCGTACTCTGCGTTGCGCCCCTGTCGGTACGTTTCGAACTCGTCACCACACAACGTGTGGACGGTCCGGATGTCTCGCAGTAGTTCGAGGGCGTCGCGCTCGCCATCGTCCATCACCACCAACGACTCGTGCTGATGGGCGATCTCGTGGGCGGCCCCCACTCGCGAGATGTTATCGTCCTCTTCGAAGTAGGCGGTCGCCTCGTTCAGGATCTCCTTGAGGTACACTGGGATATTTTCCATCCTTCATCACTCTCGGGAGGTATAAACTCTCCTACGAGAACGTCGACTGCCGCTCGACTCCCGTGGCGTCCGGCTTCGGCGGCTCCGGTGTCAACTCTGGGATACTCGACTCGGCGAGTGCGCTGGCCACCTGGTCATCGTCGATCAGGTCACTCGTCAGCAGGCTCAGTTCGCCGGCCAGCTGGACCAACGGACACGAGTCGGCTGTCAGATTCTCCGTGCCTTTCGCCGAGAGGTACGATGCCGACTCCGTGGCCACGAGCCCAGCTGCCTCGTGGGGGAGCGTCACCGAGTTGATCAGCCCGCTGTGGTTGCGAACGATTCGGACAAGGTCGGCGCTCACGTGGGGCGCGTGGATGTTCAGATTGACACCGCCCTCGAGGACGTCCTCGATCGTTGTGAGGATGTCCTTGAACTGCTCGTAACTCTGTGTTCGCGAGGAGAGCCCACGGACGGCGAAGTCAGTCGGATTGTTTACCGACCGGAGTCCGCTGGCATGGTCTGTCTCGTACAGGAGATGCTTGATACAGGCTCCCGTCAGCTCGTACGGCGCAACAACCGGCACAAGCAGTGTCGGTTCCGTCTGGAAGTCATAGTTCGAGTACAGCCGAACCGCGTCCGCGATCGCGTCTCTTGCCGTCCCGGTATAGCTCGCTGGGAGCACTTCGTCGACGTGAGCGTTATCGGCCGTCTCGAAGAGTTCCATCGGGAAATTGCTTCCCGGTGGTCGGTTGTCGACGAGTCGGAGTGTCTGTGTCCGGCGGCGCGTTCGTTCGACTGCCTTCGGCTGTTCACACGCTTGTTCGAGAGTGACTGACCGGTACGGCCAATAGTCGCCCGCCAGATCCGACACGTAGCGAGAGTCGTCGAGCTTGGGAACGAAGACGTCGATGTCGGAGCGCGACGCGATACGGGTTCGGTCGTCATCGTCTGCGATGTGCTGTGAGAGGCCGTTCATGGTGGAAGTGTCGCTGAGCGGTGGCTCACCGGATTTCGGATTCGTCAATCGTGGACGCCCAGAAGCCGGGGTTCACGGTGTAGCCGGTGCCGTCGACGACGAATTTCTGCGGGAGCGCCGTGATCTCGAGTGTCGAACCGATGTGGCTGGTGACGAGCCACGTGAGCTCGTCGGCGACCTTCGCGTCCAGATACACGGAGCCGCGTTCGACGGTGAAAAACTCCGCTGGGAGCCCCCAGTACAGATCCGTCTCGGAGTCGATCTGGCTTTCGAACAACGCGGGCTCGAGGATGCCTTCCACGCGGTCTTCCGTTTGGACTCGCGTTCTCACGCCGACTTCTTCTTTCTCTTTAGCTTCCATCTCATCTCCTCTCGGAGGCTATAAACCTCCTCAAGCGGACCCGAGTGTTGTGTTCGCTCCACCGCCGAACGTTACTTGATCGAGATGGTTGGTCAGCTTGTCGCGAAAGTTCACAAGGAGGTCGGTGTCGATGTCGTTGGCGTTACTCGACGCGAGCAGTTCGTCGAGCGAATTGTAGCGTGACTCGAGCAATTCCCACTCGAAGTCGGGATTCGCGTCGAGGATGTTGTTTTCGAGCCGCTTGTGGTACTTCTCGAACTGGTCCCAACGGACGCGAACGTCCTCGTCGCTCGTCATTGCCGGCGAGAGCATCCGGGCGATGTCCATCAGTTCCGCCGACATCAACTGCGCCGAGGTGCTGGCACTGTCGGTCCCCTGTGCGGTCCCCACATAAATGGGAATCCGCGAGGTGCCGGCGATCCGGCCCGACGAAGCGTGGTGCTGGGGTGTCGAGAAGTCCACCGATTGGAGCAGCGCCGGGTCGTCTCGTAGGGCTTGGATGAGCACTCTCGAAGAGCCCACGCCGAATGCGTGGACGTACGGCGCGTATCCTGCGACCTCTCGGAAGGACTTGATACAGGCTACCTGTTCGGTCGGCGTGAGGTTCTTCATCCCACCGAGCGCGAAATGCCCGCGTTTCGCCTGTCGAGGGTAGTGTTCGGCAAGATACGCGAAGTGGAGGGCGTGGTTCGGTTGAAGCGGCACGATCACGGTCGCCGGGAAGGTGGTCTCATCGACGTAATCGAGAAACGCCGCAACCTTTTCGGCAGTCTCTTCGATCGCCGTCCGCATCTTGACGTTGGGCGTGTTGACGGTGTCGTTCGGGATGATGTAATCGGGCCGGCGCTCGTAGGCGGCGTCGACGAGCTCGTTGATCTTCGCCCCGGACAGCGACGGCTCACGAGACGGTTCGGCTGTCGCGGTGGCCTCTCCGGTGAAATCTCCGAGCGTGGCGTTGACGGGTGTGTCCGTGTTCGATTCCGCTTCTTGGAAGCCGGAGTCGATGATGTACTTTGAGGAACTGCGTCGGACGGTCGGGATCGATTCATCGACCGGCTGGAGCCGACATGGCCAGTACAGCCGACCGTTCCCGCCCGACAGATAGATGTCGACGACGGCGCTCCGGTTCGCCAGAATCCGCTGTTTGACGTCTTCTTGCATAGCTCAAATCTTCCTCTCTATTCTCTTCGGAGGCTAGAAACGCTCTTAGGCGGCCTGCTCGGTCGCGCTAGCGTGTGCCTGCTGGTTCCGCTCGTGGTCTTCGATCAGCGTGTCGATATCCGTCTTGAGGCTCCACGTGAGACAGCGCGACATGGTGTCGTACCCGTTATCGAATTTTCGAGGCCACTGGAAGTCGTGCAAGATCGACTTGACCTCGTCAGGGAACCGCGGCGTCGAGATCACGACGGAGATTGTGCCGTCGTTGTCGATTCCGAGGCTGGCGGTCCCGATGTCACAATCGATGTGTGCGAGGCGTCCACAGAGGTCTTCAAGCGCCGCCTGCTTTCGCCGGATTGTCGCTCGCTGGTCGCGATACTCGTCGTGAAGCGTCTGGGCGTCCTCGAAATACAGGTCGGTGTCGGTGTTACTCGCTGAGGTGTTATCTGAATCCATAGTTGGGTTGAATCGTCGTTTCTCTGTGAGTTCTACGCCGCTGGGGGGAGAAGAACATCCACGACGAAGCCGTATGCCGTCGTGTCGCCGCGAACGAGCGTGTCGAACTGTGCGTCGAGCCACTCGTCGACGTCTGCGTCGGGTGGGATGTCGAGATCGCCCCGAGAGGCGATCCACTCGCCGACGTTGTCGGTCCACCAGCACGCGAGCGTCTCGTCGTCCAGTGTTTGGAGTTCCTGGAGGTACGCCTCAAGGTCGGCATCCGAAAACCGATTCGGCATTTCCAGTTCGAGTTTCCAGCGACCGAGATCACGCTGGATTCGCCGTCGTTGAGCCGTAGTGAAGCCGTCTGTCGGCACTTTCTCTTTGGACATCTTCTCTACTCATCCCCGGAAGATACAAAACATCAATCAAACGATGTGTGTGGATCGCACTACAGGGACGGGGTGTAGCCGTCCATCTTCTCGATCCGATAAACAAATATTTAGTGACCATCTGGAGATGGTTGTCAGAGGCACGGGGGCGGGGGCTCTCCCGTCCCGTCCTCAAAACAACGTTGCCTGCGTTTCCTGTGCTGCCGTCAGCGCCGCTGGATCGGGGGCGTAGAGGTGTTGGCTCGTCAGGATCACCGGTCCGTCGATGGATTGCTTGAGTTGGGCCTCCTTCGAGCCGCTGTCCCCGTACGTTTGGCCACGACGGATCGTTTTGAGATACTTCGACTCGATATCCGCAAGCGGCCGGCGACTGAGCACGTCTCGATGGGTGTTCGTCACGAACGCGGCGATGGCGGTCTGCTGACTGTCGGTGAGTTCGGAGGTGGTGTAGTTTGGTTCGAGAAACACGGCGTTTGTGCTCTCCGCCTGTCGCCACGCTTGCGCTTGGGCCGGGTAGTCCCAGAGTTCGATCGAGGTCCCATCGGCGAAGATGGTCGCGTACGCCGCGCTGTGGAAATAGATATTTTCGCTACAGGGTTCACAGACGACGGCGTTGAGTCCGATGAGCCTTGCATCGACTGGCGCACAACCACAGAACGGACAGGTTGGGCTGGTGTGGAGGAGCTCTTTGAACGAATCGTTCATGCTTGGGCGTGTTCGCCTGCGAGTTCTCGCTCGAAGATGTCGGTCGTCGACTCGAAGAGGGCGTCCCACTCCGGGGGCGTCTCGAGAATCCTGTTGAGTTGGGTCTGAAGTTGTGCCGTCGTCTGGACGGGATCGATGAAGGGGACGTACTCGTACGTCCAGACGCTCGTGTCGTCGATCGAGAGCCACGTGGAGTGTTTCTCGTTGGCGAGTGCCTCGTCTTCGCTGGCGACGATGGGAACGCCGTCGACGGCCTCGGCGGTCTCGTATCGCTCAATGCGATCTTCGTAGAAGCGGCGTGCGCCGAAATCGAGAAAGAGGATGCCGTCCGGTGAGAGCGTACACACGCGACCCGTTCTACCGGCCGCCAGCTCGAAGAGATCGTGATGGCCTTCGAACCACGGGACTGGCTCTTCAAACAGCGGGACCAGCGCCGGCTCGACGCGGTGGCCGTCGTGTTCGATGCCGTCTGTGAGTTTCGTGACCGATACGTCGAGTGGGTCGACTGTGCCGACGCCGTCGCCGATCAGGGTGACGACCTCGCCGTTGATCTCCGTGATGAAGACGTTGTCGCGGCCATGCTCAGTCGCGAGGCGGTTGTGTCGGGTTTCGATCAGGGTAGCGTGCTCGTGGTCTTCTGTGTCGATAAAACTCATCTTCCACTCCCAAACGGGATTTATAAACCTTCTACTGGCCGTATTGTTGTGTCAGTTGACAGCATTACCCAAACAGAGATACTACTGGGCTGTGGAGGCTAAAGTGTAAGCCATGGGATACGGAGAGTACGACGAAGACGAGTACGCACGGTTTGAGGGGATGAGGTCGTTCGAAACCGACGAGGAGCCTCTTTCCGGTCAACATGATGGAGAGCTCCGTACGGAAGGTGGTGAGGACACAACTGCGTTAATTGAGAGGCTAGATGAGATGCGTTGAGTGTCGGTAGCTATCGTTCGCTCTTCTTGTTGTGGTTGTTCTCAATTCGGTGCTACTGGGGCTTGTTTCTTGTCTGTTATGCCGATCCGTTCCTCAAGTGATCCGAGTTTCTTCACCGAATGTTTGTATTCTGGGGTAGTATAGCAGTTTCCGTACGGTGACTTGTCTAGCGCCCGGTGTTTCGACCTGAGGGCGTGGTATTCACGTTGAGGTGGGTTGTGTAGTGGTCTGGATAGGAGTTCCTCGACGGCACCAACCAGGTCGTGTTCACCGACCGGCTTTTCGAGGCACGCATCACAAGGAATGTCAAAAATATCGGTCTCCGGGGGGTTTGCAGAAACGATCGCGACGGCGGGTGTGTGTTCGCTACGGTCGATTTCTATGGCTGTTTCTGTTCCCGTTAGGCCAGGCATCTTCCGATCGAGAAGAACGACGCAGACTGTCGGATCAAGTGCATCTAAGGCGGATTCTCCGGAGCTTGCTGTTTCTACGTCGTATTGGGGCTCAAGAAACAATCTCTGTAACTCGCGGAGCTGGGGGCCGTCGTCAACGACGAGGATCTTTTGGTATCGGTTTACTTGTTCTTTCATGACTCGTTTCGGGTATCATGGAGGTGACGGGAAGGCTGGGATTCGAACCCAGGAGTCCTCTCGGACACCGGTTTTCAAGACCGGCACAATAGCCACTCTGCCACCTCCCCTCTAGCCACGTAGTGAGTACAGCCCGTTAAGGCTGTTTCGGTCGGCTGTTTGGAACGAACGTCATGTTCCAGTAGGTCACTCTTCGGGGTCTGCTCTGGCGTCGTCAAGGGCTTCAACTACTTCTCTGTATTCGTCGTGGTCGTGGTCTGTGTTTGTGATGAATGCTCCTTCGAATGCGCCATCCGGCTTGCTTCTCGTTGCTAGACGCTCCCACGAGTCTCCATTAAAATGGACCCCGTGGATCGAATCCTCGGTGATGAGGACGAAATCGGAAATCGTTGGAGCGTCTTTCGGGTCGCCCACTCTCGTGGGAGAGACCGTCACGGCTTCGAGAGCGGTGGCAGCTAGTTGTTCTTTTTCGTTAAACGACAACTTTCGGTTGGGGAGTGAGCTGATGTTCATGGTGGTTGGTTAATCTGAAAGTGCAGTCTGGATGTGCTCGATGCTTTGTGATGGTTCAGTATAAACACCCGCCGGTTCGAGGTAGGTCTGAATAGTGAGCGTGATCGCATGGATGAGCACGGTGACACACCGGTCGTGGCTGTCGTCGTGGCTCAGCGTGAACAGATGCCAGTCTCCGGTCTCGTCGACGCACGGTTCGGCGGAGTCGGCGTCCAGTGTCCACGAGTTGTCGTACTCGAGAGCCTCAAGTAGTTGTTCGCGGAGTTCCTGTGCGGTTTCTTCGGTCAGGTGATCGGTGTTTTTGAGTGTGGTTTCGAATTCGGTCATCGGTTTGGTGTTGGGTGGGGGCGTCATCGGCGGTGGTTGTCACTGGGTGGAAAGATGAAGAGAGGAGAGAAGGCCGCAAGAGCCAGGACAGGGATTTGAACCCCGGTGTCTCTCGATTACAAGTCGAGCGCATGAACCACCCATGCTCTCCTGGCACTACGATAGTTCCGGGCGGATTCGAACCGCCGTCAATGGCTGACTTCGGGTATTCGACCGTATGGTACGGTTGAATCCCCTCCAAAGGCCATTATGATTGGCCACTACACCACGGAACTCTCTTTTGTTGGTCTGTATTCCAACGTCGGCGACGTGTGGTATTTACTTTTCGGTAGGGCAGAGAGGGAATTCCTCTGCTCTCACACCCTCACCGAGAGCTACAAACTCTACTTCGCGGCCGATTCCGCCCGCTGGGCGATGAGGGGGGCGGCCTCGAGTCCGGCGATAAACGCCCGCATCCCGGCTTTATCGAACGTCTCGCCGAGGTCTTTCTGGAAGTCATGGTCGTGTTCGCTCGGGTCGACGGGCTCGATCACTAGCCGATACCGCGGCGTGCCGGGGATCTCCCGAAGGACGATCTCGCTGTCTTTGAGTTCGTCGCTGTAGCGGCTGTTGAGCCGTTTGACGCTGACATCGAGCGGTCGATCGGATGAGGAGTCGCTCATGGTCACACCGGGGCGGGCGCTGCGTCGGGTTCCTCGTCGGCCGAGATGTGGTCCTCGGCGATCGGCTCGACGTCGTCGCGGATGATGCTCACGTCGAACTCGTACTGCTGGTCGGCCTCGCTGTCGAACGGGGCCGTGTCGTTCTCGTACGCCTGTACCCGTTCGAGCGTGAACTTCGTCGCCTCGGCTGTCCACCGCTCGCGAGTGCCTGCGTCGGAGACGAGGAGGAATTCGGGCTCGACCGAGACGTACGTCTGTCCGCGGTCGGTGGTGTAACTGTTCGGCTTGCCCATCACCATCACGTGTTCGACTTCGGACGCCGTCAGCTCCTCGCGATCGCCGTCGGGGGCGAGCTCTTCGAGCACGCTGACCGTCTCCGGGTCGTACTGGCCGGCGTACACGTAGAAGACGCCTGTCGCGTCGCGGATCTTCGCCCGGTAGGTGGTCGGGCTGTCGTTGACCTTCGCGACTTCCATCAACGTCCCCATCATCAGGACGCGGTGGACGCCTGCGCCGGTCGGCGTCAGGTAGTAGTTCGGTGCGCGGTCGCCGTCAGACTCGATGTCTGCGGGCATCTTGAACTCGGTGTTGGACTCGTTGAACTCCGTTGCGAACATCCGGGTCGCTTTGTTCCGTTCGCGCTGGGTGCCGTTGCTGTTGTTGGTGTCGTTGTCGCTCATGGGTGTAGTGTTGTCTGGTGGGTGGTTGTCGGTCGTTACGCGGCGGTCTCGGCGGGCGTTGCGTCGGCGCTGATGTCGGCGTCATCGCTCACGAGGTCTTCGAGTGCGGCGACCACATCGTCGTCTGCGCCCGTACAGAAGGTGGCGTCGTTGACGAGGAGGTACTGCCCGAAGACGGGACCGCGAATCTCGACGTACTTGCCGAGGACCTCCGCGCGAATCTCGTCGGCGACGACGGTCGTGTCGAGCGCGTCCATTGCCATCTCCTTGGCTTTCTCGAGGTCCATGCTCGTTGCCGCCTCGGTCGCCTCCTGATCGAAGACGACATCCTGTGCCGTCTCGCCGTTGTCGATGACCGCCTTGATCCGAAGGTCGAACTCGCCCTCGACGGGGCCGTGTTCGGCACACCGCCCGTTCTGGATGACTCGGGTGCAGTCGTCGTCGGGACACCGCTTGATCAGTCCCGAGCCCGTGTTGATGGCGACGATGGCTCCTTCGTGAGCCGTCTCGCTGCTCTGGATGTCGATCTCTTCGTCTTCCGCGACGGTGACCCGGCTGTTCTTCGTGAACTTCACCGAGTACCGGCCTTCGTACTCGTCGGCGACGACGTTCTGAATGTGGTAGGTCTGTCCCTCCTCGAGTTCGGGGATGCCCTCCGTTCCCTCCCAGATTGTGAACTTGATCTTGTCCGTTTCGTCCCCGAGCAGACCGACCTGCGCCATGCTGTCGCTGTTGGGCGACCACAGCTGGACGACCTCGACGGCGAGATCGTGCCAGGTGCCTTCCTCGTTGATCTCTTCGACCGGGGTGGGGTCGAAGGCGTCGTAGTTCGTCTCTGCTTCTGTGTCGTTCGTCGGCGTCTCGGACCGCTCGATGCCGGCGTTGTCGCAGATGGTGTTCTCGACGCTCCGCGTTGCTTCGTCGACGGGGAGCATGTATTCGTCGACGAGATTCTGGATCTGCGCTTCGATCTGTTCGACGTTCAGGTCTGCTTGGTCGCCGTACGTTTCCACGAGGTCTGCCGCGTTGCTTGCTACGTTGCTCATGTCTGTTGGTTTCTAGTCCGATCTTCCGAGAGAGGCTTGAGCGGAGGCTGCTTCTCCCCTTTTTCTCTCTCCTCACCCCCTCTCGGGACATACAAAACCTCTCTGCGGGGCGCGCTCTTTTCACCACCCCTCTAATTGCGGACGTGGCGGGGGATGGTGTTTATTTTCTGATTGTCTTTTAAGAGCAATTCAGAACATCTTGTCGACGTTCCGACCGTATTCGTGGAGGAATTCTTCGGGTGTGATCTTACCTTCTTTGAACGCATTGATGGTGTCGTCGCCAGCGACCTCTCCAATGGCGAGCGTACCAGCCATGGACGCGCCGTACTTGAGATACTGCCCGAGCGTTTCGGCGTTTTGTACTCCACCCACGAACTGTGTGAGTTTTGGAGCGTTGCCTCCGAGAAGTTGTTCGGCAAGTGCACGAGCTTCGTTCGCCGCATAGCCCTTTTCGAACTTGGTATCGCCAGCCTCTGTTTCTATGCTTAGTTCGGTCAAGTACAGAGATGGTGTTTGGAGAACTACCACGGTACAGGTGTAATCGGACCCCTCGAAGTCTAACACGCATCCTTCCGGTTCGTATATCAGTTCGACTGGTTCGCCTATCGGCGAGGTTCTTCCCGGTTCTGGGTCGACAGCACGAAAGCCGTCGGGCGTGTTGTCGGTGTCATCGCTAGTGTCGGACATGGTGTGATTTTCCCGTCGGTGCTGGATGTGATTAATCTTCCCCGCCGGGTCACCCACCTCGCCGGATACAAACTAACCTCCAGATCTCCACTATTGTTAACGGGAGCAGGCTTTTGTAAAGTGGTTGTGAGCGGGCTGTATGGAGTATTCGACCGTCGGCGTAGACGAGCGTCTATTCGTACGGCTACAGGATGGAGAGGAGCTTCGTGCGGGAATCGAACAAGCTGCGTCGGATGTTGGCGCAGAAGGGGGCTGGTTCATCGGGTTCGGTGGGCTTCGCAACGCGACTCTCTGGTTTTTCGACCAACAGGAGCGGCACTACGACAGTATTCACTTCGAGGAACCGCTGGAGCTGACCTTCTGTGTCGGAAACTTCGCGTGCGTCGACGGGTCGATGTTCGCTCACACTCACGTCACGGTCGCGGACATGGAGGGCAATTCGATCGGTGGCCACCTCGAGTCCGCAGAGGTGTTCGTCGGCGAGGTGTATGCGGACCTGTTCGACGAACCTGTCGACCGAGAGAGCAGCGCAACGCCCGTACTGGATACTCGACAGTGGTTGAGTGCCGAGATCGAAGCGAGCCCGAAGACGCACCCCGAGACTGGCTTCACCCTGAATCACACCGATGTGTGACTTGGAGGAATACGTCCGGCGAGTCGAGCGGTGGTTGCCCGATTCGGAGATGGTTGAGCTCCACAACGGGATCGCTGTTGTCCGGACGGTCGAGGGAGATGTCCTTGAGACAAAACAGACGAAAAACGGCCTGTATCACCAGTTCACGATTGCGAACGATCCCTGCTGGCTCGACCTTCTCGCACCCACGGTCACATGTGACGAGTGTCTTCACCTGGGGGACCTGAGCGTGGAGTACGACGATGGATTTCTCGTCGTCCGGTGACCGGCTACTGGCCGGCGCGGAAGATGAGCACGTACTCGTCGGCGATCAACCCGCCTGTCTGGCCGGGAATGTTCTCCGGGGCGTTCTCGTATGGGAGTGTCTTCGAGGGGATGGACCGCGGGAGGCTGTGTTCGAGTTCGAGCTGGAACTGCTGGGCGATTTCGATGGTGATCACGCTCATCGGAATGGGGACTCGTGAGACCGTCCGATTGCCTAAGACGATCGCAACTGGCTGTCCTGGCTTCACGACGCGGGCCATCTGTTCGAGCGTTTCGGCGTAGTCCGCGAAGAAGTGGAGCACGTCGTCGTCTCTCCCATCTACGTCTTTCAGTGCGTCGACGGTGGCTCGAAGCGTTGGCGACCACTCGTTGACCGTGGCGAAATAGATATCTGAAGTGGACTTGCTCCCGCCGAGGCCACTCGGGTCGACGTCCGTCATCTGGTCGAGTTTGAGCGGCGTCGCGACGGCCGCGGGGTCGGTGCTGAAACCGCCGTAGGAAACGGTGGTGGAATGGTCCCCGTACGGGGGGCTAGAGACGACTGCGTCGGCAGAATCCGGCGCGAGAAGGCTTGAATCGCGACAATCCGCGTACTTGATCGTCGCGGTCGTTCCGTCTGAAACCTGCGTGGCGTACTCAAGGAGCCCCTCGAAGTTCTCTGTGAGCGTTTCCACGAACACCTCCATGAAGTCTGGGTCGTGGCTTTCGCGGTCAGTCTCTGGGATCCGGTGACGCTTGAACTCCGAGTCTCGCTGGTAGCTGATCTTGCGTGCGGCCTGTGCGAGGGCGAGCCGAATGAACCGGATCACCTCGTGGTCGTATTCTGCTCGCAGCTCGCTCAGCAGGCGGCTCATAGCTGTGATCTTCGCTAGTTGCGGTTCAGGGAACCAACCCTTTCGGACCCCGTATGCGTTGTAGTTCTGGTCTCCCGAATCTTCCGGGTAGATGTCGCCGCCGTGTTTGGTTCGGTGTTGGCTCGCTGCGGATTGGTGATCCTCCTCGATGAACCGCTCGCGAGTCGCCCAGTCTGTCCCGAGACACTGCCGAATTGCGGACTGAAGCGCATCGAGATCGGGAACCGTTGATTTGGTCCGCGAGAGGAGACATGCGAAGGGATTGATGTCCGTCGCGATGGCGTTCAAGCCGTGTCGCCGGGCTTCGGCCGCTGTCGTGCCGCTTCCAGAGAACGGATCGAACACCAGATCGCCTTCGGAGAGCGTCCCTGTATGCGTCCAGTGTTCGAACAGCGCGTCCGGAATCTGGGGGATCATCCGCGCCGGGTACTTGTGAAGGTCGTGCGTGCCGTAGTCGGTCGTCGCACCCTTAAACGACCAGTCTCGGTCCTCGAGGCCGGGGCGATAGTCGGTGGTGGCTGTCAGTGTGGATTGCATTGGTTAGGCGAGTTCAGGGAGAACCTCTGGGGCGGGCCTCGCGAACGCTCCGACGTCGACGCCGGCTTTCTTCGCACACGAGGTACAGACGACCGCTGTTCCAAGCCTGCTACCTGAGCGTCCACTGAGGACCTCGCAGGCTTTGTCTTCTTTCGAGAAGCCGTGGTCGCATCGGTTACATTCGGGGCTGTTCGACGTTTCGTGGTTGGTCTGTAGGGTCATTGGTTTGAGCCTGAAAACATGGTAACGTAGATGTCTGGGCCGTTTTCGTTGACGCACAGTTTACAGTCGCCGCACTGGATCTCGCCGTCCGTCGCGTCGTACGGGCACAGGACGTGCTCTGGCCCGGCTGGTATATCTTCGACGTCGTCGACCACCTTGTACCGTCGATGGCCGTAGTCGCCGTCGTTGGACCGGTTCACCGTAAAGCCGTCTGCCTCAGACCAGTCAAGCCACGACGAGGCAGAATAGGTATAGATGTCGAATTCGGGGAGTTGCCTCGCGATCTCTGTGACTTTGAGGATGTCGCGTCGGCTTGAGAAGTCGCCGGCCTCGTTCAGTCTGATCGTTGTGACCGGATTCTCCTTCCGTCCAACGTGAAGCCTGAACGCATCCGCCCAGGTGACCGGATCGAGATACGACCAGATGATCTCCTGTTTTCGCCGGAAGTGGAGTGGCATGGGAAAATCTCGTTCGTTTCTCGCGGCGAAACAAGTCATTTTATCCACCTGACAGAACTCAGTCCCGAGATTGACGCAATCCGTGGCCGCACTCATGTTAAAAATCGCAACATGTGGGGCGATCTTCGCGTTCCGGTAGCTCGTGTAGGTCCCGAGGATGTGCGACCACGCTTTTGCCCGGTCGACGGCGTACTCGGCCTCGCGGATCCGGCGACGGAATCGGTCGAGCCCCTCGACGGCGTCGACGTCGAAACTGTACGCCCAGTTCGGCGCGATATACTCCGCCAGCTCGTCGTCCGCCGGGGGTGCGGGCCGGGCCTCGGCAATCCGCTGGGCGCGGTTGCGGCCGTTCTGGAAGGAGTTAATACGCGCTTGCATGGGACTCGGGATGTGTGTCTAGTTGGCCGGCGTGAGGTCGTCGGGGCCAGCCGCTTCGAGGCAGGTCGTCCCGCCGCGGCTGATCGGCAGGTCTTGTGTCGAGATACCCGTGAACTCGGCCCAGGTCCACCATGTTTCGTCGACAGTCGTTGTCTGACCGTTCTCGCGTTTGTAGACGGTCGCGGAGACGCCCTCGGTCCCGCGCTGGATCTCGGTCCAGATACGCGGGTCTTCGTCCTCGTCGTCGGTGCTATTCGGGGATGCTTCGGTGGCGGTGTTGGCTTCCATTTCTACTCTCTCTCTCTCAGTTTCTTCGGAGCACAAAAACTCCCTATGGCGGTGCTGCTGACCGGTGTGGCTACTCTGACTGGGCCGCCCGCTCGGCCCGCCACTGCTCGCATTGGGGGGCGATCGTCGTCGCGAGTCGACAGTCGTCGTCCGGGTGCGCGTAGCCGTAGTCGATGAGGTACGATTGGCCTCGATACACCCCCCAGTTTTCATGAGCGAAGATGTCGGAGGTCGTGAACCCGAGCTCGTCGAGCTCCTGCCAGGCACGTTGGATAGTCGGGCCTGCCGCCGTCGTCTCGTTTTCCGGGGCGGCCCGCGGGTACACCCCCCATCGATACCCGTCCTCTGGCGTGGCGAGACAGGGCAATGTGACTGTAGAGAGTGCTGTGGGCGTCGTTGAAATGTGGTGTTCGAGCGCGTTCTGGAGCGTCCCGCTCGTGAAGCCAGTCCCCCATTGGGGGATCGCCAGCTTGGCGACGGTGGTGTCCGGTAGCAACGGGAGCGCGACGACGAGCCGGCCAGCGCCCGCGCCGAGACACTCGGTGCCGTCGGGAAACGTCTCGTTAACGTCGGTCCAGATGACGGTCTCTCGGTCCACGATCGCATCGAGGATGTCTGCGAGTGTGGCGGCGTACGTGGGCTGGTCGTCAAGTGACGCAGTGAGCGACTCAAACGCGGAACTGGCCATCGATCTGCTCAGTTGGGCTCGGCCGCCTCAAGCCGGTCGCCGACGTCGACGGTCTCGGCGTCGGTCGCCGACAGCGAGGCGAGCCCGTCGAGGACCGTGAAGTCAGCATCTTCGGGGATCATGTACGTGTCCGGACCGGCCCAGACGCTGTCGTCGTTCCGTTTGGAGAACGGAAGGACAGTCGCGGTGACGGTGGATTCGGCGCATCCAGATGAGACCTGGAGCGTGGTTGGTTCCGCAAAGACGATGATTCCTTCGGGATCGTGGATGAATTCGGCACTCATTGGTTTGGGCGGTGGTTGTCGACGCGCTGTTGTTCGAATCGCTGCTCTGCGGCATCGGCCTCGACATCTTCGATGAGCTGGCGGTGGAGTTCCTCGTCGTCGACGCCAGCAAGTGGGCAGTCGGCCTCGTGATCGCGTCCGTCGTGGATGACTCGCTCGCAGTCCGGACACTCCGGAGCCGGTGGGGCGTTCCACGGCGCTCGCGAACTGTTCGGATTGATGTGTGGTGGGAACGGCAAATTTCAGTCTCCTCCACCATCATCGGGAGATACAAACTCTCCAACCGGGTCGCTCGGCGTGGAGATTCGACTGAATCGAGTATGGATCGATTGAGTCGAATAGAATTCGACTGAGATGGATTGAGTTCGGTTCAGTGTGGCTCGCTTCGATTCAGCCAATCGGGGAGTGGCAATTTCGACTGAATCGAGCGCAGATCGACTGAGTCGAATAGAGTTCAACTGAGCCGAATTGAGTTCGATTCAGAGTAGCTCGCTTCGATACAGTCGGGCTGGCGGGTCCCGAACACCCGCACTAACTGTGAGTTCTGTATCGGGACTGGGGCAGGGAGGAAGGGTGGCAGGGGATGATGGGTGTCGGCCAGACCCCACAGGGGAGAAGAAGTGGGGTGGCCGCTGTTAGACCTGGTACTCGACTTTAACCAGGTGACCGCACAGGAGGCACTCTTCGACTCCGCTTTCGATCTGGAAGTCTTTGCTTCCACAGTCAGGACACGCTTGGTCGATTAGCTCCTCGCACTCGGGGCACTGGAGCCGGAAGGGACTTCCACCTTCGGTCTTGACCGTCGCGTTCTCTAACGTCAGGTACTCGCCACACTGCTCACTCGGACAGAACGCCGGAAGCGTCCCGAGTCGCAGGAATCTGTTCTCCTCAATGGACAATTTCTCCCCTGCCATTGCGTATAACTATACACAAGTACCCGACTTAAAGTTTACTATCGAATTGGTTAGTATATCAACGCACAAGCACTCAAAAAGAGAGATATTGTTAGAGTTTTCCAGCAAATTGCTGTCGTCATCTAAAGATAGGAAGCACGTAATATGCCCTTCTGTTTCGGGGTGAACCTGACCTCACTTTGAGGGGTGATGAAGACGGTTCGGAGCTGTTCTCGCCCAGTGTTCGGTATGGGCCACTCTCGAAGGGAGTTCGTATCCTCGGAGGTGATGATTCGGTACTGCTGATCTGTCTCTGTGTCTTCGAGGAGGGCCTGTATCGATTCGATCTGGTCCTTTGAGGCAGCGACCTCGAGGTGCGGGTTGGATTCCGGCTCGGTGTTGATCACTTCGATGCCGTTTCGAGCGAGTCGATCGGCGACCAGCTGAATGTCAGTTTGGTGTGGACTGGTGGTTTCACTCGTTTCGATACACTCTGGTTCGGGGGTGTCTCTTGCGGACATTTTTCTATAATCCACTCCGTTCGATGGATAGAAAACCACCTCTTAGGCAGGCAACGGTCGGTTCAGTATTCGCTGTTGGTAAAATAGAGCAGTGGGAGGATGACGAGAAATGAGAGCAACGCAATTGCTCCGGTGAGCATCGTAAAGCCCCACTGGACCGCGAAAATCGTGACGCCGATACCTACGATCACAAGCGCGATCGTCTCTCGACCGAGGAAAGAAATGAATCCAGAGACGCCGCCGAGATCAGGTGCGTCGGTGGTGTTTTCGTCTGTCTTTGGCTCAGGATCGTTACTTGGAGTCTCTTGAGGCTCGTCAGAGTCCCGGTTAAACTTCGTTTCGTGCTTGCGGATCGTCCAGTCGGTTAGTCCTTCACAACTGAGGCACCGTGTGAGGCTGATAAAGGAGTCGTCTGGGAGGCCGTAGCTAACAGATTCGACTTGGCTCGGCCCACAACTACAGCGTTCTAACTGCTTGTGCGAGACGCGATCTCGGCCACCCTTTGGTTTGGTTTTTGTCTCCGCTTCTGCTTCGGCGTCTTCCATCTGCATACTGATTCCGACCACTACTATATGTAGGCTTTCCCGTTCCTTCCTGTCTCTGGGGGATTCGCGTGGTAGTTGACGGGAACGCCTATGGTGATTGCTGGTTGGAACTGACTCGTGGTGCCCACCTGCGCTCGGGCACTCAGTCGTCGTCTAACAGGAGTATGGTGTAGGGGTTGGGGTTGTGGTGGACTACGTTGAGGATGAACCGCTGTTCAGCTGCTTCGAGGAGTTCTTCGATCAGGATACCTTCTGAGATCTCGATCGTGTAGTCCTCGTTAAACGGCGTGCCGGTGACAGCCTCGAATTCGTCTTCGAGGCTGAGTTCGTCGACGACGCTTCGCCAGTAATCGAATTCGAACGTCTCTGCTGGTTCTACTAGGGTCATTTTTGGATACCTCTCACCATCCATCGGAGGTCACAAACTCTTTTTTCTGGATGGATTCTGGATGTCGATCTGACCGGAATTGCTATACCTGATTGCTGTGACGGCGGTAGTTGTATGAGCGAATCGAGCGCGGATAGTGCTGCTGTGGATAGTCTGGGGCCAGACAATGCGTGCGAGCTCGTGTTCTTTGGATTCAGTGAACAGGCTGTTGAGGAGCTTCGAGAGGGCATCGGGCTTGCGGGAGTGAAAGTCAACAATGTGGGCTTCACCACCATCGAACAGGAGACACAGTCGCCGTCCGTGACCATTCAGGGGCTGGACACGAAGAACTCCCGGCTTCTGGCGACGACGCTATCTGAGGCTGGTCTTGGTGGCCTCGTCGAGTCTGACCCCATCGTCATCATCGAGTCGAACTAACTGTACGCGAAGAGGTTCCCGTTTTCCCTGTCCTGCGACTCTGTAGCGTTCGTTGAAAGCCCGTGATCGAACGTCATGAGTGAGATGTCGGCTGGGGTGTGCTGCTCGAGCGTTTCGAGCGTGGTGTGATCCGGTCGTGCTTTCGAGGATTGGGCCATGAACGCGACCCCGTAGTACCAGTTCTCGTCGAACATATCGCGGCTCTCTCCGACGTAGTCGTGGGTATCGATGTTCGCGGGGTACGGCTCGCCGTTCGGGAAGTAACGCTCTACCAGTCGGCGATCGTGGACTACGCTATCTGCTTCGTTCTTTACGATGACGCCGCCGTGCATGTCGATTTTAACCTGATAGCCGTCCCACGGGCACATCTCACGACTGTTCGCGTAGACGACCTCGTACGGGTGGATGCTTTCTCGCGTCCAGTCGCCGAGCTGCTTTGGGAAGCTGACGGGCGCAGGTCCGTATCGCTGATCCCGCAGGCTGTCGATCTCATCGGCGTCTCGAAGGTCGTATGCGGACTGGAAGTGCGCCGGGTTGAGCGACTCCATGGCCTTGACGGCGAGGCTGATGATCTCTTGGCTGGTAACGACTCGCTGCGGGACGTCAATCTCGTACAGGTAGTCGTTCTCACCTTGGTTCGCGTCGGTGAGCGTTCCGGGGATGGGGGCAGTGAGATACCAACAGTTGTACCCGCCTCGCCATTTCGCCGTGATATACGTCGACTCGCCGTTACACCACTGTATCTTCGTGATGAGGTTGTTCTGGAGGTGGTTGGTGTCGCGGTCGTATTCGTCGGTCTCCGAGAGCGTCCAGCCGTTGACTTCCTCGGGGATGTCGATGTCGGTCCCTTCTGTTAGCCGCTCTCTGTACTCACCGAGATCACTTCGCGAGAGAAGTTCCAGTGGGTCCCGGCCGGGCTTCGCAGAGGCGCTCTTCCCCGATGAATTGCTGTAGGTCGGGTCAAACGAAAGCGAGACGCCGAGTTCGCTCACCCGTGTGAGTTCCGTTTCGTAAGTGGCTGTTTCGTCGGGGTCCGGCCTTCGCCCCCAACCGTGTCGTGGCTTCTGGACTTCTGCGCGCACCGTGTCGCCTAACTGGTAGACGTTGCCGTCTGGGCCTAGGACTGCGAGGGCGGTGTTGTTCACCTCCTCGAGGACCCGAGAACGCCGGGAGAGATCGTCGACGTCCAGGCGGGTAAAATCGAAGCCATCCCACGTGAGGTGCTTGGCTGCTTGGGTGATCGCTTTGCCGTCGTGGTTCTCGAATACTCGCGGGTCCCCACACCAGATTGCGCTCCGAAGTTCGGATTCCGTAGTGATCCCGTCTCCCGTTAGCAGCTGGTCGATGCTGGCGTGTCGATCGCTCATTCTGATTCTGGCCTCAGTTCACCGTGGTTGATGAGGTGGGACAGTTCGTCTTTGAATTCGGAGATGGCTTCTTCGCTAAACTGTTCGTCGTCTTCTGCCTCCCACTGTCGGCGGGTGTTCCACGTGTTGCGGCCGCGGAACTTCCGACCCTTCTTTTGGATCCTGACGAGTGATTGAGTGTATACAGAGACACGCCAGCCTGCGAGGCCCTGCTTACGGAACAGGTCTCCGTCAGCCCCGGAGTACGGAAAGAACCCGAGGTCTGCGAGAACCCTGAAGGGGGTCCCTTGATCCCAATCTGCGTCGGAGAACGACTTACTCATTTCAATTCACCTTCTACTCTATTCGAGGGTCAGAAACTCTCTCTGTGGGGGTTCGTGTCCGTCTGAGCGAGGCTCTAATGTGTCGTTACCGGGTGAAATCCGCGAGTGTTTTTCGCTGGCGGTCCTCGTTTTGGACGTTCGTGATCAGGACCTCATCGACTTCACCACGACTACTGGCATCGCTATTAATCGCTCGTGTGGCTCCTACATATGTCGTTGAGAAGGACTCAAAATCTTCGTATAATTCCACGACGGGCGGGGAATTCGAGATGACAACCGAGACGCCCTGGTTGGAGAGTTTAACAGCGACATCCCGCAATCGCCGCTGGTCATCTCGGTCAAACCCCTCTGCGTGGTACGAATTGAAGTCGGCTGTCTTCGAGACTGGTTGATAGGGAGGGTCAAAATATACAAGATCGCCGCTTTCGGCGGTCTCGACGATGTATTCGAAATCTGTGTTGTAAATCGCTGTTCCTTGGAGTCTGCGGGAGGCTTTGCGAATCCGCTGTTCTTGTACCCAGTCGGGGTTCGTGTAGTCGCCAAATGCGACGTTGAATTCGCCGTCGTTATTCTCCCGGTAGAGGCCGTTGAAGCACGTTCGATTGAGGTATATGAGGAGACTTGCTTCTCGAATGCGGTCCTGTGTAGTCAGGTTCTGTTTTGAGAGAAAGTCGTTGAATTCCGTCCGCACTTCGTAGTAGTAGTCTTTCGAGTGGTCGTGGGTCCTGTTCTCTTCGATGAGTGCTGCCGGGTGGTCGCGGGTGATCTCGTAGAGCGTAGTGAGGTGGGAGTTGAGATCGTTGACTGTCCCTTTGCTAGGATTGAGGTAGAAGAAAACCGCCCCGCCTCCAATAAATGGCTCGTGATATGCGTTGTATGTCGTCGGGAACAGGCCAGTAATCTCCGATAACAATTGACGCTTCCCGCCTGCCCACTTCAAAATTGGATCCGTCATTTGGCCTTGTGAAGTGGACTGTATCTTCTGGGGATTCGTTACTCTGCCGGCGGGGTGTAGAGGGTCTTGTCTCGGAGGTAATCTCCGTGGAGCGACCAGATGAGCTCGCGTTCGGCGGTGGTCGGTTCGTCAAGGTCGGCGTCTCGGTTCACGTAGCCCACACCGAAACTGATGGGGAACGGATCGACGTTGTTGCGCTTGAGGTTGCACTTCGTAATCTCCTCGGGGTCTTTCCCAAGCCGGTGTGCGAGCTCGACGATGTTGACGAGTTCTTCTGGGGCGACCTTCCCGGCTTCCGTCTCAACCGCGTCGTAACTGACTACCATCGGGTCGGGGTTGGTCGGGTGGATGTACTTGATGAGGATTTCGTCGCCGTCCTCCTTGACAGTCGCCGCATACATGCGCTGATCGAAGCGCGTCATCGACATGTGCTGGCCGTACTGTGCCCAGGTCTCTGGGATGGATTCGCCGTCGACGAGGCCGTCGGCTGGCCGTTCGGGGATGACGATCTCGTCTCTGCTCGACCGCTGGCTTTTCTGGACGGTTGGCGATAGGCCATTGCTTCCAGCCTCTGTTCTCTCGGTTGATTCGGTCATGGTCTGAGTTGGTGTTATAGCGAACCGCGGGCGACGTGAGCGACGACTTCCCCGTCGAGGAGGAAACACGGCGGATCGATTCCGGGCTTGTAGGGCCGCCCGTCGAAAACGAGACCGCGCTCTACCGCACGGGTATTGAGTGGGTGTTCGTGTCCAGAGTTGTTCTCGTGGACGAAGAGTGTGGCCGTCTCCATGTCTTCCGGGAGATCGACGAGGTCGAACGCGAGCCAGCCACAGCTATTGGTGCCGTCTATCTGGACTGTCTCGGCGCTCCACCGCTCTCCATCGTGACAGGAGACTTCGTGTGTTTCGTCAGGGTCGCGATCGAAGTCGCGGTGTCGCCCTCTCCACACACGGATGGTTACTGTCTCGTCGTTAGACATCGGCGCTGCGATCAGCTCCGATTGTGACATCGGTGTCGGTTATCTGGAGACTTGCTGGTAGCGACGTTCGGATGCTGTCTTCGATGAGTGGGAGTTCGTAGCCATCTCCGATGACTGTTGCGGTCACCCCTGTGTCTCCTGTGCTGGTGTCGACGCTTACGGGGGTGTTGTTGCCTATCTCGGTGATGAGGTTGGCGACGTGTTCGCGCATCGCGATGCTTCCGGACTCGATCGTGTACGTCACCTTGTCGGTGGTCATGCGCTTGCTTGGTCAGAGACGAAGACGAAGTCCCCGATGTAGTCGGTTTCGTTCTTGAGGGTGTGAGCGGCCTTGCTGATCTGTGGGTACTTCGGCGAGCTGACGACGAGCAACTCTGTTTCTTCAGAGACGCCAATATCCCCGATGGTCTCGTATGCGCCTTGGTAGTTGTACGACGCTTCGTCGACGGCACTGATGACGTATCCGCTGATATCTTTGTGTCGCTTCTCACCATCGATTGCGGAGTCGGTTCCGAACCAGAGTCGGATGCTGCCCTCGCCTTCGGCTTGGAAGTCGTTCGCACCGAATATTTCGAGGAAGCCCGATCCGTCTGATTTGAGGATTTTGAGGTACATGGTTACTCGTAAAGCACGTCGTCGACGGGCTCTCCGTTCGAGAGGAGTTCTTTGAGATCGGTCGGGATACCGCCGATGTCGATGATCTTGATGCTGAACGGCCCGGACCAGTTCTGGACCCAGAACGGCGCTCGCTCGTGGTCCTTGAGCCCGTCCGCCTCGAAGTCGGTCGGGCTGATCAGCACCCCTTCGTCGTTTACCGCGTCCTCGACCGGGACGAGCCACGAACGTTTACCCTCCGTTTCGACCGGTTCTGCGCGGCCCCGGATCCATTCTTGGGGGGTGAACTCCAGTTCTACGTACGGGCCGTCAATATTGTCGACGTCCTCGACGGCTTCGATGGAGAGGCGCTGTTCTGAAAGGCCAGTCACCCGGCTTACCTCCCGAAGTGCTTTCTCCGGGTTCGGCGCAGAGACGTTGACCTTCTCTGCGACTGCTACAGTGTACTGTTTGCTGGATTCGGTCAACATTCTTTCTACGCTCTTGGGTAGAGGATTGTTGGTCAGTTCTCAGCAGTAGCTGGAAGTCACAGCAGGCAAGGGTGACGCGCCGCGTCACCCGACGAACGATGTTCCCTATCAAGACGTTCGTCTCGGAGCGTCGCGCCGCGAACCTGTTACAGCAGGTTCGCTGGCGCGACGGCGTCTATTGCCCGCGCTGCCGTGGCGAATCTGTGATTCGGTACGGCAGCTATCGCGTGTTTCAGCGGTATCTGTGTAAGAATTGCGACCGCACGTTCAACGATCAGTCCGGCACGATCTTCGAACATTCTGCGGTGGCACTCAGAAAATGGTTTCTCGCAGTCTACACCTATATCCGCTTCAACACGAGTCTCAGGCAGCTAGACGTAGAGATTGACGTTTCGTACAAGACGGTCTATCGGCGCGTCCAGCGCTTCCTACGAGCGCTGGACGCACCTCGACTCCATCTCAAAGGTCCTGTTGAGATCGACGAATTCTATGTGAAGGCGGGGCTCAAGGGCCGCGAGCGCGACGGCTGGTCGCGCTCGCGTGGTCTGTCCACGCGTGGGCGTGGTACATTCGCTGAGGACAAGCCTCCTGTATTTGTTCTCGCAGATCGTGGCAGCGGTGAGCGATACGTGGTCCCGGCGAAAACCGCGACCGAATCGCGGATTCGACTCCTGCTGGCCGACCGCCAGCAGGAGTCGTTGACCGTCTATACTGACGGCTTTCGGGCTTATGAACCGCTTGAGGAGGACGACGCATTCACTCGTGAATACGTCGTCCACGGTGACGGTGAGTACGTTGATGGAGACGTTCACGTGAACACCTGCGAGAGCCACGCGTCGCTGGCGCGACGGTGGCTCTCGCCACATCGAGGCGTCTCTAAAGACAGACTCACACCATATCTCCGAGCGTTTCAGCTCCGTCGTGAAGTGTTCCGCAAACCGGGGAAAGAAGCGCTCAAAACCATCCTCGAAACTGCGCTATGACTCACCAACAATCTACGCCACAAGAGCGTTCTTTCTAAGACTCCTTCACCTCCCCTCGGGTCATATAAACCTCTCTGGGGGTCGTTCGGACTGCTGGAGATGGTTTGGGTCAACGACGCTCGTCGGCAGGTGTGAGCGTACAGATGTGCTTCCCGTCGGGCCAGCCGTATGCTCCGGTGTGTGCTGAATCCAAGAGGAGGTCCGGGGAACGGCCTTCTGTATGAGTTCGGCAGGCATCTGAACAGTAGCAGTGGATTGCTGGGAATACTCGGTCTGTCGTGAGAGCTGGTTCGCCGCTGTTTGGGACCGAGTCGTAGTTTCGGGGGTTGTCCTGTATCTGGTGTTCGTAGGAGACGACCTGTGCCGTATCGGCCGAGGACTCTCGTTCGGTCTCTCGGTGAAAGATGTGATTCCCGCATCCGGGGCAGATCGGTTCGATGTGGTGTGCTCTCGGCGTCGTGTACTCAGTCGAGCCGGAGAGTGCCCCATCGGGCGTCCAGTTGAGATTAGAGAAGAGTGCGGCAATCGGTGAGAGCGGTTCGATGATGGTGGCTTGGGTGTCGTCCGTCCGGTAGATGGGTTGTGCTTTCCGCTCGGTATGTGGCGGTGGAGAAAGCAAGAGTTCACGCGCGTCGGAGGTTGTATTGAGTCTGATACTCTCGCCAGCATCGGCCGTGAGGAGTTCGTTTCGGGTCTGGATATCTGTCGGGTCGGTGTCTGGCCACACGCCGTGGGTGATCCAGTAGTGCTTCGCGTTCAAGAGAGAGTACCGGATGAGGTCTCTCTTCGGCGGGTACTGGTCTCTGAGGTTACGGTGCCACCCGCCGTTGGCCGCGGCGTAGTCGCCGTGGTCTTCGGCGTATCGCTGATAGCCGTTCCAATCAACGCCGACGATGTCGGCAGGTGGCTTCCCGGTGATGCTCTCTTGGGTCAGATTGACGATTTCAGCGTGGGTGGTGAGCGGCGTCCCCCCGAGGATGTGGATCCTGTTCTCGACCGATCGCCACTCGTCGTACGTCGCGATATCTGTGGCTTGGATCGGCGATGAGCCGTTCGGGTAACCAAGGACGAACTGATCTGGGATGTCCGGGAGGATGCCCTCGCATTTGGGGACGATGATGATGTTCGTATCCGGGCATGAGCCCCAGATTTCGTTGGCCGCATCGATGTGTTCCCGGAGCGAGCCCCGGTCATAGATGTCGCCGACGACCGCAATCTCAGGTTCGTACTCGAACACGCGGTCGACGAATCGGTTGAGATCGGCGTCGAGATACTCGTTATCGAGAAAGTGGACCGGGAGCGAGACTTCCTCGGGGATCCACTGATACGACGAGTCTTCACGGTGGCCGATGCCAAACCCGAGACGGGCGGCGTCGAATACGTAGGGGTAGCGCCCGGTGAACACGACCCAGTCGGCGTTGCGAGCTTCGCGGATGGTCTCTGGAAGCGGCTCACTCGTCGGTGTCGATTCCAAGCCAAGCTTTGGTCGGGTGCTGTTGTAGGTAGACTCGGTGGTCGACTCGGGGACGGTCGCGCCGTAATCACCTAATCCTGCTTGGCTACTACTCATCTACAATCACTCTACAAGCTGCCCTCGGAGGCTAAAAACCACGAGCGGGGCGGGAACCTATTTGTAGGCGCTCTGTGTCATCAGAGTAGGTAGAATGTCCACTGACAAAGTGAATGCGAGGAGGGCGGAGTGTGAATGGGTCCATATCGCCGCAGTCGCGGAAAACGGAGTCATCGGGAGCGACGGGGGTATCCCGTGGGACCTGCCGGAGGACATGGAGCGGTTCAAGGCCGAGACGATGGGTCACCCCGTCGTCCTCGGGCGAAAGACCTACGAGAACATCGCTGACGGCCTTGGTGGGCCGCTACCAGGACGATTTAACGTTGTGTTGAGTTCCTCCGATGTCGGCGGCCCGGAGTCCGTAGTTACCGTCCACGATGTGGATTCCGCGATCGCCGCTGCTGAAGCCCGAGCTGATGAGACTGGTGTCGGTCGATGCTTCGTTGCTGGTGGGTCTAGCGTCTATGAACAGCTCCTCCCGATGGCAGATATGCTGTTGCTGACCGAAGTTCACATGGAGGTTGACGGTGAGAGCCGGTTCCCTGAGATAACTGCGGGGGACTGGACTGAGGTATCCCGACAGGGGCACGGAAGATACGATTTTGTCGAGTATCGCGCCGTGTGACGCGCGGCTGGCCTACAGTGAGATGGAGTCCGCGTCAGCGATCGCGTCCATGATGGCGTCTGTAACAATCTCTTCTGCGTGGTTACCCCCGACGACGGAGAGTGGTTCTCCCTGCTCTGCGAGCGCCTCGATCGTCGTGTGGTAGTTCGCCTGTATCTTGGCGAGGAACTCACGCTCTTCGAAGATGTCCGTCGAGTCCCGGTCGCCCATCCGGTTGAAGCACTCGTTGAGGTCGACGTCGAGATAGACAGTCAGGTCGGGTGTGAGCGCGTGTTTGTTGATGGTCTGAAGCCAATCGAGAGGCGAGCCCGCTTCCTACTGGTACGCATACGAGGAGAGGTAGTAGCGATCCGTGATGACGGTCTTCCCGTCGTTGAGGGCCGGTTCGATGGTGGTCTTGATGTGGTTTACTCGATCAGCGGCGAAGAGAAGTGCGAGTGCCTGCTGGCTGAGTTCGATGTCTCCGGCGAGACCCGTCCGGATCAGCCTGCCGATTTCGCCGTCTGTTGGCTCTGCGGTGACGAGGGTGTCGTCTTCGGTGAGGCCGTCGTGTCGCTCGACGAGCTCGTCGGCGACAGCTTGGGCCTGTGTCGTCGTGCCAGCGCCGTCCACGCCCTCGATTGAAATGAATCGTCCAGTCATGTTCAGAAGAAATCGGCCAAAGACCTTCGCACTTTCTGATCCCGGCTCCCGATTACGCACTTCCCCTCGCCCAGCGGATCGAAGATGAGTCGCTCTCGGCGCTCGTATCCGAGCCTTGACGGCATCGAACTACCGTGGAACGTAATTTCGAGAACCTCACCGCCCGGTTTGAGGAGCCAGTCGAACCCCTCTTTAGCGAGTCGTGAGTGGCCAATCTGTGTCTTCTCCTCCGGGCCAGGAGTTTCGAACGGGAGGGTTGTGAGGTCGATATCATGCGTGTCGTCCTTCGATACCATGTTATTTTGGTACCTGAGGTTCGCCTGATATAAAGACCAAGGGGGGTCAAAGACAACCCGGTCGATGCTACCCTGTTTGAGGTCGGGGTGGCTTGCGAGCTCTGCGACGTCCATCTCGAAGTCGAGGTTGGGGCGTTCGCCACTGATGTCGTTACGGAGGATTTTGCCTCCGGGGGGTGGGGTAAGCTCCGTCTGCCCGGCACAGGCGTTGAGGATGGTTTCGCCCGGCTCGAATGAACTCTCGATCCAGTCCCGGATGGTCTTGTCCTCGAACGTCCACTTACTGAACGGCTGTACAGGGACGAAATGTGTTGGGACCGCCTGTGCGCCGCGTGGTCGCCTTTCGGTGTATTCGTGGCCAGAACCACTCGTTGGTTCGTCCGGGTGTGTGGCGGCGTCGTGCGGTCCAAAGAGCGTGGGTTCTGCGTCTACACTCTCGAGAGTCGGTGCGATCTTCGCGATGTCGGTCGCGACCGGTCCGTTGGGTGGGTCCAGTTGCTCTAACAGCGGCGTGGTCTCTGTGGCGTCGACGTCGATCGCGACGGTGAGGTCGCCCACGCTGAAGTACGTGGTTTCACCGACGGTTTTCAGGACGCCAGTTGGAAGCGGCGTGAGGTCGCCGGCTTCGATCGCTCCGGCGAGGTCACAGATGTTGTCGACGAAATGGTCTGGCAGGTCCGGGTCAGAGAATCCGTCTGAGAGTCCGTTTGCTTCGTGGCAAGGGGCGAGTGTGAACGTGTCGCCGCTATTTTCGATGTCGGTGACGGTGTAGACGGTCTCTGTCTCGTGGCAGACGAATCGGGAACCGGGGAGGACGTGGTGGCCGTACCAGATTCGGTCATTTTCGATTCGGCTCGGCCAATAAGCATCGAGTTCCGCAGGGCGGTCTTCGATGGGCTGTCCGTCTGGGGGCTGGGTAGTGGTTGTACTCATGCGTGATCCGAGATAGTTCCGAGTGTTTCCTGGTGATCCGGTGCGATGACGGCGTTTCGCCGTGTCTCGTATGCTTGCTTGGCGGTGTCGGTGACGTCGATGCCGACTGCGCGAGCTTGGGTGTCCCACAGCTGCTCGGCGGCGATCAGGGCGGGGCCTGAGCCGGCACACGGTGTGAGGACAAGCTCACCCGGCTCGACGAGGGCGTCCATCCAAACACGGTACGGTGAGACTGGTTTGACTGTGCCTTGTCCGTACTCCTCTGTGGGTTCGTTCCACCGCGGGTGCCGGGCGGGTTGCCAGACTGATTCAGGGAGCGTTCGGTCGGTTTCGCCCTTTGTCGCGAATATGATCGGATAACCCGCCTCGATACCGTACTTCCCGGTCGTGGAACAGTCCGGTTCGCCGGATTTTGTGTGGTAGCAGACTCGGCCTTGTTTCCTGAATCCTCCGCCCGTGTACGGACGGCCGTTCTGGTCGTTGATCCGAGCCTCGCCGTATTCGCTTCGGAGATACGCTTCGATCCGGGGGGCCGCGTATGAGTCACCGTCTGCGATGAGCCAGCCGCCGTCTTCGAGACAGTCCATGGCGACATCGATCAGTTCGCTCACGAAGCGCGTCGTGTCGATCTCGTCGCGGTCGAGCTCGCTTTCAGGGAAGTCGGAGAGCGCATCTTCGGTGATGGGCCAGGTGCGATAATCTACACCACGCCCACCATACCGAGCTGGGGCCGCCCACGGTGAGTCTAGGTGGACGAGACTGGCTTGGCCAGCAAACTCGTCGGCTATCTCGGTGAAATCGGTGATTCGGTAGTCGATTCTGGTTGTCATTGGGTCGTGGCAGATTCGGTGATTGGCTTGTGGCAGATCCGGATTTGCTTCGTAGCGAAACCGACTCTACAGAGACTGAAGCTCCGCTTTATCGGTGGTGAACACACGAACTGTACTCTCTGATCGCGGGCTGGAAAAGAAACGGCCTTACGCTGTTTCACTCGGGGTCAGAAGAACAGGCTACCTTCCCGTCTTCCGGATTTTGTGGTTCCGTGCTGGTCGATGGCTTCGATGATGTCGTCGACGGCCGGCGTGTCGCCAGCGACACCAACGTAGCCTGCGCCGCCTTGCTCGTTGTTGATGTTCGGGCCGTTCGCCTCGCCAGTGATCGGGTTGTTTGAACAGACGACCATCGCTCCCTCGTTGGCCCAAACGAACACGAAGCGATCGCGATAGTCGATATCGACACCCCGGCCCATGTCTCTGAAGACCCGGTAGTAGTCGTCGACGGGATCGAGGTTGCCGGCGTCGAGGACCGCAACGAAGTTCCGAACGCCTTGGCGACCGCTCCCGAACGATGTGAGGTCGTACCCGTATTCGTTCGATTGGTTCTGGTGATGAACCCCGCCGTTCGCGTTTGTGTCTTCGGTGACGAAGTGATCGGTGTCTGGCTGTGGGTAGCGTTCTCCGTACCCCACGGTGTGGCGCTTGATGTTTCGAAGCGCCGTCGCTACATCTGCGGGATCATCCGCATGAGTCTCTGAATTCATCCTCTACCAACTTCTCGGGGGCTAAAAACTCACTCGGGGAGGAAGGTCTACTGCTCGATAGGTGTCTGAATCCCTGCGTGTGGCCATTTTGTGTCCTCAGACCCTGTGTTATTTTACCCAAGTCCATCTGAATGGGGGTATGGTTGAAATCTCAGATTCGCTTCGTACTCTCTTTACGGGGGTTGTTGAGGAGCAAGATGGTGAATATGTGGTCTCGATCCCGTCGTCAGAAGTTGAACAGGGAGATCTGGCTGTGGGTGAAGCCCACCGTGTCGGCCTGATCGGGGTTGAAGAGACCACAGATGTGGAGTCCACGCAGCCACAGACAGGAGAGCGAGACAGTCAAGCTAAACAGCCCGCTGATCCGGATCAGCAGCCTGTCGTTGAGGGTGAGACGTATGAAGTCAAAATCGAGTCGCTTGGTGAGAAAGGTGACGGGATCGCCTACGTGGATGGGTTTGTGCTGATGATTTCTGATGTGGATATCGGCGAGCGAGTTGTCGTGAGAGTCGAGACGGTGCTGGAATCAGTAGGGTTCGCTGATGTTGTAAAGCGTGTTAACCCAGGTGTCTGAGTAGCGATTCGGGGGTTCAACTTCAGTAGTGCTTCTAATACGGCGTGTTGACCGGTATCTCTATCTACCCGACTCAGGAATGGTAGTACATATGGCAGACGGATCGAGCCGGTTCACTAGCGATCGGCGGACCCATGAAGAGGCATCTTGGGGCAACCAAGCGGATTGGGAAGCTGGTACCGTGGAAAACGTTGATGTGACGGAAGATGGGTTGGTGGGTCGTCTATCCACTCAAAATAATGAGACATCCAACAGCGTAGTCTACCGATGGACCGCTGATGACTTTGCCACCCCATGGACAGATGGTGTTTCATCGGTTGGGATGTCTGCCAATGGCCTCTCTCCCTCAACATTTAGCAATGGGGTCAAGTCCGTGGCCGGGGATGGTTCGGATGATTACGGGCTGGCGAATGGGCCAGAAACTATCCCCGAAAATGAAACGTTCGGGGTGGCCTTCACGGTTGAAACTGCTGATAAAACGGACCTATCTACTTGGTTCGCGTCGACTGATGGCGGTGGGTGTTTTGCGTTGTATCAAGATGATGCTGTAGGCAGGTTGGGTGAACCGAACGTCCTTGTCAGAGATGGTAACGGCAATGAACTCAAAGTGGCGTGTAAGACTGGTATTGTAGACGGAGACGTCCATTTGGTGGTGATAAATAAGAGAGGGAATTCTGCATCGGAAATTGACTTCTATGTTGATGATATGACGAACGAGACTTCGTAAAATAATAGAAGGGATCAAGGATTTGACCACACGAAATATTCAGTCACAGTTGGTATGTCATTTTACGCCGAAAACTCCTTTGGGAGTATTCGTAGGCACATGAACTATCATGCTGGCTTTTTCGAATTCCGGGATGAACCATATGGTGAATCTGAGAGAAAAGCACTGAGAGCTGTTCGTCCCGAGGTCTGATGTCTGATGCTGGGATCTCCTACATACGTGACCAGAATGGCTAATACTGCGTGCTTGGAGGTTAGTGTATGGTAGATGAATCGAGTCGGTTCACGAGCGATCGGCGTACTCGAGAGGAGGCGTCTTGGGCTGCCCAAGCAGACTGGGATGCTGGCACTGTCGAGAACGTTGATGTTACGGTTAGTGGGTTAGTGGCTGACCCTCCTGTTCAAGCTGGTGAGGTGCCCGACAGCGGGGTCGGGAGGTGGAACTTCGACAGTGGGGGTGATGTCTCTGTCTCGATCGACAGCTGGAATGATAATGACGCAACGAATCACGGGGCAACGTGGTCCTCGGATTCCGCCGTGGGGGATTTCAGCACCTACTACGATGGATCGTCCTACCAGAACCATGGAATCGAGATTCCCTCTGAGATTGAGTTCACACTTACCTCGTGGTTTAAAGCAGACAATCTGGAGGGACAGCAGTTCATAAACAACCTGAAAGGATACGGACAGCCCGCCCTCAGAAAGGCCTCTGAAGAGTTCGGTGTCCAGTATCACGATTCCGTTGACGGGTGGAAAAATAACGTAATGACGGGTACAGCTGGTCAGTGGCTGTTTGTAGCAGGGGCGTGGAACGAAGCGGAGGGGTATTGCCGTGTTTGGTTCTACGATGAGAACGGGAACAGGAGAACACAGGATGCGATTTTTAACGGGTTTTCAAACGACAAACACGCAGAGGGCGACATCGGCGCGAGTTATTCGCGCGCTGGGATTCAGTTCTGGGAGGGTCACATAGACGACCCGCGGGTCTACTTTAAAGAACTCTCCAGCACGGAAGTTGATAACCTCTACAACACGGGGAGAATCGACGGATGACTCTGTGCTACTCGATGGATGGGTTTTCGGTAGTGAGTTGGTCGGAGCATCTAACGCCGCTCTCTGGGGTGTGGGCTGTATGGTAGATGAATCGAGTCGGTTCACGAGCGATCGGCGTGGTCGCGGGGAGGCGTCTTGGGCGGATGAGGAGGACTGGAACGCTGGTGTCTCTGAGAACGTTGTTGTAGCTGGTGGGGGCCTTTCTCCACACTTTGCGGAGGGTGATGCACAGTACACTGTCTTCGACGATTTTGATGATGGTGTTTTTGACACCTCTATCTGGCGCAAAGTGATAGTCTCTGGTGGATCCGTCTCGGAACGGAACAACCAAATTGAGCTCAGAGGTGGCGGGCGAGGCGACAATAGGCCATATCTCCGAACAGCGGATGAAGTTCAAGACGGCCAAAATGGGAATCCGTGTTCACTCGACGCTATGATTGAGTTCGCGGGGGACAGACAGCAGATTGTGATTGCGCTGTTTTGGGATGGGACAGCCGTTGGAAAGTATGCCACTGCTGAAAACTCGATTGAGGTCCATTACAGCCAGGATGCCCAGGAGTGGCGCATCCAAATGAGGGAAGGGACCGAGTTCAGACGTGAAGTGCAGGTGCCGTTCAACTTTGGAAGCGGAGCGCGGCAAGTCGAGATAGATTTCAACGGTGACTTTAGCTCGTTTACTATCGACCTCGTCGTCGATGGAAGCTCTGTGCTTTCCCATTCGGATTCGTTTTCTCCAACAGCCTCATGTCCGTTTGTGGGGTTTGCACCTCGCGAATTCAGTGGGGGCATAAATATAGATTCGATAGGGTTTGACCGGTGACCTGTCGTGGCTTACTATCGGATCTGGTCGGGATGGATACTGTCGCGCCTGGTTGGAGCTTACCCGGTGTTGGCCGGAATGTATAACTCACAGTGGAAGGTACCTCGAGTATGACTGGGGAGAGCCGGTTCATTAGCGATCGGCGCGGTCGCGAGGAAGCATCTTGGGCGGATGAGGAGGACTGGAATGCGGGGGCTCCCGAGAACGTTGGCGTGACTGCTGATGGGTTGGTGGGCCGTGCTCCTACACAGGACGGTGAAGCACCCGATAGCGGTGTCTCGCGGTGGACGTTTGACAACGAAGACACGAGCGGTTCGGCCGCGATTGATAGTTGGGGAGGTAATGATGGTTCTATCTCTACAGGGGTTTCGACTGGTACCAGCGGCGCGAATCAGACATACGGTACAAACGAGGCGTATTATCTCAACGGTGACGGGGAAGTGAACTGTGGAACTATTACCGAAGTTCAAGGTTTGAACAGCATGACTCTCGCTGCGTGGGTAAAATACGATTCAATACGGTCGTTTAATTCATCCATCGCCATGCACACGCAGAATGATGATGGATGGGGGTTCACGCACAGTGACAATTCTAGCATCCGCTTCCGGTGTGAAACTAATGGTTCACATGCTAGCTCAAGGACTGTATCAATAAATCTTGGTCAATGGTATCACGCGGTTGGTGTATTCGATGACAACGAAGGTAGGATGTATCTCAATGGCACTCTTGCGGCTGGACCGGATGTGTCAAATGATATTACTGTGACGAGCGTCAACGACCCGTTCTGTATCGGGAATCAGAAGTACAGGTCGTCTCGTGACATACCGATGGGTGTTGATGACGTTCGTATCTACAGCAAGGCTCTCAGCGACACGGAAATTTTCAACCTTTACAACACAGGGAGAATCAATTGATACCGTTACACGTCAAGGTGTCTGGGTCGTTCATAGTGCGGGCTGTCGTTGACCCAAGGGATTATGCTCGGTTGTTGTGTACCCGTATTTACTGAAATTCGCCTCCACTACCTACAATGGCAACTAAATTCACTGGCCCACGCGATTACTGGGCAGACATCTTTCCGTTCGATAGTCCGTATCAGAAGCAGACGGTGGGGATCAACGAAGCCGTTGATACGCTCAAGGACAACGGCGTCTACCTTCTCGAGGGTGAGTGTGGAACGGGAAAGACGCTGATCGCGCTCACCGCCGGCCTCTCGCTCGTCCGCGACCGCAACACACGATTCAAGCGGGTGTTCGTGGTGACCTCGAAGAAACAGCAATTGCGGGCGTTCGAGGATGACTTAGCGGCCATCAACAGCAGGAACTCGTATTTCCGAGGGCTGACCCTCGTTGGGAAGGCCGACGTCTGTCCGTATGTCGATGCTGGCGAGATCGACCGGGCGGATCTGTACCATCGGTGTGACGAGCTGCGGGATAACACCGACCGTATGATGTCTGAAGTGGTGAACGATGGTGGGGCCGAGCGAAAAGCCGACGTCGGTGCGGGCTTGGCGTCTCGGGCGGAGGCAGGTGATCCGCGAACTGACTCGCTTGAGGCCGCTGGCGTCAAGTCTCCATACCGCAGTGAACTCCCAGAGTTCCTCGGTAAGGCGTACTGTCCGTTTTTCGCGAGGCACTTTGTCAACGACTTCACGGACCGGAAAGCGTTCGACGCTGGTGATGGGGTCACGCCGGAGGAGACGCTGCGGAATGGCGTTCAGGCGGGGACCTGCCCCCATGCGGCTATGAAACACGTTGTCGAGGAGTGTGAGGTCCTCATCGGGAACTACCAGCATATCTTAGACACGCTAACCGTCCAGGGGTTCACGGGTAAGTTGTTCACCAAGGACACGCTTGTCGTGATCGACGAGGCACACGAACTGGTCAGTCAGGCCCGCGATCAACTGTCGTACTCGGTGTCGATGGAGACGCTTGATTACGCGATACAGGACGTCGATATGGTTCTCAACTGGCTCGATGGAAAGGGCCACGGTGGGAAGGCTGCTCTCGTTCGGAGTACGGTCGAGAACGCAGAGTATACTCAGGAGGACATCAAGAGGCTGCGCTGGTTCCTCGAAAAAACGCGGAAGCTCTTCACGAGACGGACGGTCTCGCATCTGAAAGACGAGTTCGGAGAGGGGTGGCAGCGGTCCCTCTCTAATCGCACCCTGTCTGAAGTGTCCATCTCGGCTCACGAGGAGGTCCGCCCTGGAGAAGAGAGCGACATCCTCCGCGAGTGGATGGCTGAACACGGCGCGGAGGATGACTGGCACCGGATACTGTACCTCAGATTCTCTGTCGCGTACCTCCGCGAGAAGGTCCAGAAAAAGATCGACAAGGAGACGCCGAAGGGTGACTTCGCCATCGAGCAGGTCCGTGAGATGCTCCACCGCTGGCTGCTCGGGAACCACACCGAATACTACCGCGAAGTGAACCTCCACCCGAAGGACGTTCGCGACACCTCGCACTCAGGCGACCGGCCGTGGGAAGCGGAGTATGAGACGGAAATTCGCGTGAACAATTGTATCCCACAGGACGAGATTGCGGCGACTCTCGACGCCTTCGGTGGCGCGATCGTGATGTCGGCCACACTGGAACCGATTGATGTCTACCAGCAGGTGACTGGCATCTCGAAAATCGAACACGGCATCCAGCCCTTTGACTCACTCGTCACTAAAGCAGCGTCCCGGTTCAAGAACGTTCAGCGTAACCAGGGAAGCGCACGTGACGTCGACGCCGGCCTCGACGAGGATGATGACGAAGAGGAAGGGGATGACGGAGACAGCGAGGACGACGAGGAAGACGAGTCGTCCGATTGGGATCCGGAACGACGGAAGCGTCGGGTGACGACTGCGGTGTTCGACATGAACTTCCCAGCTGAGAACCGAGCGAGCTACGCGGTTGAACTCCCGAAATTCACGTACTCGAACCGGTGGCCGCCTGAGCAGAACGAACAACTCCGGGCGCAGTACCGAGACACGATCTCGGCGGTGGTGAACACGACGCCGGGGAACGTTCTCGTGTTCATGCCCTCGTACGCTGAGGGTGAGTGGGCGGCCGAGGTACTCCGCGACATGGACTCGGTCACGAAACCGATCCTCGTCGACGAGAGTAGTTCGGACGCGGAAACGGAAGCCCTCAAGCGGGAGTTCGTCACTGGCGAGCCGAAGGTGCTGACTACCAGCCTCCGGGGGACGCTCACGGAGGGCGTCGACTTCTCGGGCGACCAGCTCCACGGGGCGGTCATCTGTGGTGTGCCGATCACGAATACAGGGAGCGAGGTAGCGACGGCGATCCAAGACGCATACGCTGAACGCTTCGGAAACTGGAACGGCTTCAACTATGCGTTCACCGTGCCTGCGGTTCGGAAGACGCGCCAGGCGTTGGGGCGAGTGATCCGAGGGACGGAAGACGTCGGGGTTCGCGTCCTCGCAGATGGCCGCTATACTGAGTCGGCTGGCCGATCGAGTGTACTGCGGCACTTCCCGGAGCACGCCCGTGATGAGTTCGAGTCGGTCTCTGGTGGAGAGTTGGGTGATCGTCTGGCCGAGTTCTGGAGGGGCCGACGCGAGTAGATCGGTATACTACCACTGAGGGATGATGGGTAGAATCTCTGGATTGGGGCCACCTTGGCGATAGATATATGATATACTGCCGTGTTCGTTGATCCATGTCAAGAAATCCATCCCATTTCATTAGCGATCGGCGTGGGGCTAGGGAAGCTTCGTGGGGGGGTGAAGCTGATTGGGCCACTGGCACTGCTGAGAATGTTGCTGTTGTTGATGGTGTATTGGTCGGTCAAGCTCCAACTCAATCTCGACAAATATCTGGGGATGTGGAATTGTACAACGAAGGTGCGAATGAGGATAATTGGAGGTATGGCGGTACAGAGGGAGATCCAAATACGCCTCTTGGCGGGACACTGACGAAAGAAACAGACCACCTGTTCGCGGATGCGGATCCGAACCCAGATGGTTTTAATGCTGTCTCGTGGGTCTATGACGACGTAATCGACTTCGGAGGCTACCGCGAAATTGTCGTCGAGTCAGCCTCTCAAGAAAACGAGGGATTTGTGGCGGTTGTTCTCTCCACAAAAAAGTACGTTGACATTGAGGAATTCTATAGAACTGGTGGCTCAGATAATCACTCCGGGCCGTACCCTCGTAAAACAGAAACCCTCGATGTCTCAGACGTTTCTAATGAATACTACGTCCATTTGATGGCTAGAGATAACGTGATTAGTAGTGATGGGTACGATGATTCACGTCGGTCTGAGGCTGAGTTCTATTACGTCGGGTTGAATATTTGAATCGGTTGTCCTGCCCTGAGAAACCTCTTAGAAAGAACTATTTGTAGAGGAAGTCGGCACCTGTTCCGACCCTTTCCTCAGCAGCATCAAGCCACGTCTGGTATTGGTGGGAGCCCATCGATCCACGTGTCTCATCCCACGCAGCGATGAACTTCTGGGCGACGTCGTCTGGGTCATCTGGATCGGCATTCAGCCGCTCAGGATTTTCAAGCGCCGAAACGGTGTATTCCATGTTACGCCGCGCCATCAACTCGCGGAGGACGTGGGTCCGTTCTCCATGCTCGACGATCGCTTTAATGATCGGGTCGCTTGGTGAGGCTGGGGTGAGGTCACCGAACGCGTGCCAGTACTCTGCCAGCGGGTTGTCCTCCCAGTGGGCATCGGTAAAGCGAGATAACAAGCTCTTGTAGCTGGCTACCACAGCGTCACTGTCTTGCGTTCCGAGTTCGACTTCACCATCCTGAATGCTCTGAAGACATAACAGAGTGCCAAAGAGAATCTCATCCATTTCTCGAGGCGTGTTGATCGACAAGGTCCCCCCACCCACTTCCGTAAGCCGGAGCTCTGTAACACGACTGATGAGGTCGTTTAAAACGGACACCGTGTCGTGAATGTCGTTCTCTCTGTAATCTTGGTTCGGGTCGCCTCGGGCATTCTGCCAACTGTCTCTGTTGCTTTTGAGTACCCATTCTAACATTCCGAGTTCGCTGTTGCTCAGATTGACTTCTGGGTACTCGAATTCCACCGGTGATGGTGTAGTGTGTATCATTGTTGGTTGCGGGTGATTGAGGTTTTCACTGAGGTCCAGTGATCATTTCGATTTCAGTGTAATGCTCTGAAGCGGCCTTTCCAGTTTCTTTGTGGATGTGGCCCGCTACTTCAGGCAGACTGTCTAGTCCGATCGTGTCTACGACTCGCCAGGTTCCTATCTCGGGGTTAAAATTGGTGAAGATGACGGAATGTTCTCCATCAGGCGATAGCTCCATGACAGCAACCGCTACGATTCCCGCCTCCGGGTTTCCCCAGATCGCCGTCGCATCCCCAAGTTGCGGCCAAGCCTTGAGAGAGTCGTAATCCTCAGGTGAGAGTGCCCGGTGACGGATGCAGAGTTTCGTTTGGAACCCCGGAGGCGCTTGGAACTGGACTTGGTGACCGAACATGGAGTGGGGACTCGGAACTTGCCTTTCTGCCTCGGCTGCCATGTCGTCGGTGAACTGTTCCGTCACCTGATCGTTGTGGAAGTATTGATCGATGTCTTCATAGGTGGCTGATAAGAGGGTCCAAGATGCTCCGTCAAATGTAGCTGCGCTCATCTGCCCTTCATGCTCAAAGTAGATGCTGGTGCAGCGGCCTGCCTCATCCTGATGTAATGGAGCAACGAATCCACATTGGCGAGGTGGGCGCATCAGGTCAAATGTTTCTTCAACGGTGATCGCCCTGTCTGGCAGGGCGTTTGTTACTTTTTCCACAATTGTGATTTTCGGAGAGGTGTATTAGTTCTTCCTGCCATTTCGTAGGGGGAGCACCGGCGTGAACGCCGGGGAGGATGTCACTAGATCGTCGACGATAGCGTCTCGAGGAGGCTTTCGCGAGTTGCTTCACACCTCTTGTCGATCTGATCACCGTATCGCTCGCCGAACAGTTGGATCTCCTCGTCGTCGGTGATACGGATATCGACGAAATGCGCCGCAGAGCCGTTCGTAAGGCGGAGGTAGTTGTCGTACAGGTACGTGGACATGTACTGATTGTATTCGTCGTCGAGCCATGCTTTGACGTCGGTGATGTCGGGTGTTGAATCGCTCATGGGTTATTTTACTCAGTCGCGCCGCATCCACTTCGGCGGCTAAAAACCACCATCAGATCGCCCCCTGTGAATACAGCCTCGCTGCTTCTTCGCTGGTGATCTCCTTCGCGTAGATCTGGATGTTCTTCATGAAGCCGTGTAGTGGGGCTCGGTGGTCGGTGCGTGTCTCTCCCCAGGAACTGCCAATAGTCACGTTGGGGCGTGACGAGTCGCTGAACCCGGTCTGCGAAGTCGTGATACTGCCTTCGTATTCACCATCCAGATAGAGTGTGTAGGTGGATCCGGATCTGGATAGCGTCACGAGATACCACCGCTGGGTCTCGATCGGCTTGGAGAGCGTGAAGAACTCGATTCCATCATACCATCGTATCCGTCCGCTGCCCTCTCGATCGTATGTGATCCCGGCTCCTCGGTCCTCAGTGTCGTAATTGCCGAAGAACCAGGTCTCCTGTTGCTTCTCGAAGCGAATCAACTGCGAGACGGTGTACGCCGCGTCGAGCTGGAGAGACTCGACTGACCCGAGTACCACATGGCCGGTTGACCCATCGAATTGGTACGCCGGTCCCACATCCGTCTCGACGTTTGGTTGAACGCCGCCGTAGATCGCACCGTCGTTGTCTCCCCATGTGTCGAGGGCGGTCGTTCCATCGGTGTCCTCTGGTGAGAGCGTCCACCGCGCTACGCCGGCTTCCGGCTTCATCGTCGGATCAACGACGATCCCTCCATCTCGGATCACGACCCCCGACTTGGAGTGGGCCTCGTCACCCCAGTTGCTGTTATCCCACTGAGGGGGTGGCGTCCCGGATCCGACCCGCTTCCGTTTGGTCCGGAAGAAGGGCGTCTTTGAGCTCATCAATTGCTGTATGAGACTCTCTTCGTAGTGATAATACTTCTGCCTACAGCGTAACCGGGAGGAGCGCCGCGACGTGAATCGTGTTTATTACGGTGACAAGCGACCACGTCGCTGCGAGGCCGAGCGGGACGGCGGGCCGCTTTTCAGCTGATAGCTTGGCGGCAAACAGGAGTGCCCCGGCGAGGATAGCGATCTTGAACAGGGTGAATCCCGCCCAGCCCGCGGCCTCGAGGAGCAACACGATCAGGTGGTTGCCTTCTTCGAGCCCTAACTGGAGACCGATACGGGTGGTCACAAGGTCGCCGAGACCCGTTAGGACGGCGAGCCCCCACCAGAGATCCATCTTCGGCTTGTCCATCTCTCCCGCCCGGCTGACTTCTACGACAGTGCTCATTTCTATCTCACTCACCTCACTCGTGAGCTACAAACCCACCTCTCCAGACAGACTCTCTCTTCTCCCTTGACTCTACTGGCGTCTTGTCAATCGTTACAACGCAGTCCGTGGAACAGTTGACAAGACGACTACTCTAACGTCTGCTGTGTGTGGGTTCGATCTGCCGACTCGTTGCTGGCGATCGCGGGCGATGAGGCGTAATCGTCGGTGGTTCCCGGTAGCGTTTGCTGAGTAGGGGTGGCTCGGGCGGCTCGTTCTTTGGCTTCCTCGACGTTAGCTTGGACTGCTGGCGAAAGCGTGTAGCACGGGTCGCCACACGATTCACAGAGGGTCTGCTGGGATGCGTCAGCACTCGCAGTCAGATCGCGGAGTTCTTTCGACGAGAGCCCACCGTGGCCGATGTACGATGTGGGCTCTGTCTGCCCTTTGAGGATCGCCGTCTCGGCGTCGACGCTGACGACCTCCTGAAAGATGGTCGGGTAGTGTTCTTTGAGTACCGACAAGCGCATGGGGTACGGGCGGGTCTCCTCCCGGAGTGACTCGACTTGGTTGGCTACCTTCGGGTGGGTCTCTTCGAGAATCATCACACGGCCGCGATACTCCTGAACGCGCTGCTCGACGTTTAGCAGCCATGCCGCGAAATCGGGGTACTCCGATTCGATCATGATCAGCTCTTCCTGGCGGTTCCCGTAGGCGAGACACTGACAATCCCCACTTCGGTGGATCTTCGCTGATACGGGGTTCTGGGGAAGGCCGTGTTCTTCGCGATATCGCGTTATCCAGTCGTCGGACTTCTCGATCAGCGGGGAGATCCAATACCCGGTGAAGTTCCCAGAATTAGATGTTGATTCGTATTGGACCTCTGCTTCGATGTTTTGCATTCGACGGTCCGATTCGAGCTTCCGTACACCGGAGAGGTACTTCACGTTGCCGTGCTTCTTACGGTAGAAATAGCCCAGCTGTCGCCCCTTGAAGTAGTTGTATGTCATCGTGTGCTGCGAGGGGCCAGCAAAGCCATAGCGATACGCGAACGTGTCTAACTGCATCGGAGACGAGATTATGAGAAGCGGCCAGCAGAAGGTCTCACAGACCCCGCGAACGTAATCGAGATTCTCCGGGATAGAGGAGTTTGTTTCGAGGTGGATAACGAAGTCAGCCCAACCCTGCTCCATCGCGAGGTGGGTAAGCGCAAGTGAATCGTCGCCGCCGCTGAAGAGGACGGCGTCTGTCTTTTCACCCCGTCCGTTCGGGACTTCGAGGATCCGGTCAGATTCAAGGATGCCGAGCGGCTCTGACTGTGGCTGTGGCTTCGTAATCGTGTCTGAGTGGATTGCTTCGGGCGGTGGTGCAATCCCGTATCCTTCCATTTCAATCATTAGTCTTCTACTCCATGCGAGCCGTATAAACCTACTTTTGGCGGGGGTGGTTTATATGCTAAAATTGCTAATTTGGTGTTTCTTTATATAGGGGTATATATATGAAGACGGGGAAGGTATTTAACCCTATGATGATACGATCAGAGTATGTCTGATGACGACATGCTAAACGAGGTGACGGTCTGCTTCACAAATGGTGATGAACTCAACGTTGACGCTGTAGTTCGGCTGGTTGGTGCGGAGTGGCTTACAGCAGAAATCGTCCAGCCGTCGGATGATGGAGAAGACGGTTCGATGGATTTTGAGTACGTCGCTCTTCGAGCGGACGATGTGCGATACATCAGAAGCGATCGGGTCACCCCTGCTGGCCAAAACGGAACGAACTTCCGAGTTCATCACACTCACGGGTATGAGGGTGAAGAGCCGGATATCATGTTCGAGGCTTGGATCGGGCAGCACCAACTTCACCCCGACGACGATCCAAGCGCCTACCAAGGCTCTGAGCAAAAATGGCCCCCGGATGGTGCCGATCCACGGTACCCAGGTGAGGCACAACCCTAATAATAGGGTCTGCCTAGATAACTTGAACCGCGGTAAGGGCGTTTCACGCCGCCGCTTGAGCGAGCTCTTCTTCGAAGTCCTCGAAGCCAGTATCGGAGAGTGCCTCCTTGTTGTCGGTGATCGTCAGCAGTTCAGCGTGGGTGAAGTAGTGGTGGCTGAGTCCGCAGCTGTTGCTGAGAAGCTTCACGTCGAACCCGTCGTGGTTGTGGAGCTTCTCGAAGAGATCGACCCAGAGCCTCTTTATCCGGTCTGATCGGTGGTAGCCGAGGCCGCTGGCTTTCAGTTGTGCTTCGCCGATGTCGTGGAAGTCAGGGACTCCGTGTTCCTCTTTGGCGAGTTCGTGCTGTCGATCTGCCTCGCACCAGAAGTGGATCTGTCCCCGTCCGATCTCGATGAGTTCCTGCTGCTCTGGTTGCTCTTTGAGCCACTCGTTGGCTTCTTCGGCTTGCGATTCGTCGATCAGTTTGAAGTTGATGTATGCTCCCATGGTTGTGGTGGGGTGGTGGTTGTGTGGGTGTCTCTGCTGGTGGTTGCTAGTCGTCGAGGTCGTACGATTCGATGATCTCTCCTTGTGAGTTCACGGCGTAATCAAGGTAGACGTCCCCCTCCGAGTTCTCGGCGGGTGTGTGAACGAGAGCGACGTAACAGAGGATGGCGTCGACGCAGCGGGCGTTGCCGGAGAAGACGTAGTCGCGGACCTTCCAATCGACGGTGTAGCCGAGGACAGTCTTCGTCGTCTGAATCATCGGGGCGATGGTGTCTCCGATGTCGTGAAGGATGTCTTCTGGCTCAACCGTAGCTGAGTAGGTGGTGCCGCGATAGTCGAAGGTGTGGTCACCGACGACCGACGAGGCGGATCCTGCTTCGAGTATCGGGCCACCTCGGGGGTAGAACTCGCGTCCACACGTGGTGTGGAATATGTGCTTCCCTCGGTCACGGTTGAACTGGTACTCGCCGACTTCGTAGTCGGTGTAGGTTTCGAGAGCGTCGAGAACCGCCTCAGTCTTCGCGAGGGCGGTTTCGTTCTCTTCGGGCATGGAGAACCCTCGGACGTTCTGGTACACGTCTGCTGGCGGTTCCTCGTCCGTCCTGTCGCCTTTGATGCCCCAGAGGTCCTTGATGAACGCACCGCGGGGGCCGGTGACGAGGACGGTATCGTTCTCACAGAGGATGACGTGGGTCTTGTCGTGATCAATTCGCCCGGAACCGTTGGCGAGTCGGACGAGTCCTCGTAGCATGTTCTGCTCGATGCCGTACCCAATCCCGGTCGCCGTCGTTGTCCAGGTGTTGATGATGGGCCCGAAGTCCGAGAATCGGCTGTAGTAGTCCGGGATCTCGATCTCTTCGACGCCGTAAGACTCGATGTACGCACCGACGCCTTCCACTACTGCGTTCGCGGGGAGTTCCCCATGTGGTGGCCGTTCCGTATCGACGCCGGCTGGCGAAGTTAGCGTGTCGCCTTTGACGTATCTCGTCTTGCCGTCGGTGTCGAACAGCCCCCAGACGATGCCGGGAATGTCGGGGAGATCCGCCTTCTTCGGAAGTGCGTACTGTTCGGGGTTCTCGATCGTCGGCGGCCTCGGCTGGTCTGGTTGCTCCACGTCGTCAGTTCCCGGTAGTTTTGCTTGCATGATTACGCACTGGCGGTGTCGGCGTTGTTGATGGGTTCGATGACGGTTTCGCCGTAGGAGATGCTTCCACGAGTACGCATCCCATTGAGGTGAAGCTGGACATCGTGAGCGGTCCTGCCCGGTCCCCGCATGTGGTTCGTCTGTTCTGTGTCGTTCTTCATGGAGACGGAGAGCTCGTACGTTCCAGCGATTTGATCGTGGGTGGGTCTCCCCGCGACGGTCACCGACGGGCCGAAGAATCGGTAGATGGCCGTGTCGTAGTCTTTCGTCACATGGAATTCGAGGCCGCCGCACTTGTCTTCGACCGGGAAGTCTTCGGGGATGCCCGGCCCTCGAGACGACTCATACAGCGGGTGGCCGTGATAGCACGCTATCGAGTGATCGAAGTGGGAAACAACTGCGGGGTCGTCGTCCGACTCCATGTCAGATTTGTAGACGGGCCACCCGTTGAACGCGAGCTTGTTGGCCTCGGTAGGGAGTTTCTCGAGGACCTGCTTGGCCTTCGCCTCGCTACCTGCTTCGACCTCCACGATCGTGGAGACGGTCGTCGTGTTCGGGGTGAACGACTCGACATCTGGCCTCGGCTGATCGATGCGGCGTCTCTGCGTAGCTTCTGAATCCATACTCTACCCCAGACGGTAGCTACAAACTCTACTCGATGGGTCTGGTTGCTGTGCCCGTCACCACAGTGGATTTTTTCGCGTCGGGGCTACGGGTGTTCGATCGACTTGTCCAACTTGTTGAGTTCCTCCTCGAGGAGGGTTTCAACGTTGATGACGGTCTCTACGCTGCTTGGGTTGATGTAGCCTTCAGTCGGGCCATCGAAGTAGAACACGTATTCATCAGGCTCGAATCCGCTGATGTTGGCGATTCGCTCTGGGATGTCTGTTAGCTCCCGGAGAATCGTGGCTCCGATCGTGCCTTCGGTAGGATATGCGCGACCCCCAACCACGTAACTTCCGTCTTCTTTGGGGACGATGATGTAGTTTGGTGTGGCCATGACGCTCAGTTGGTGTCGCCTCGGCAAAAATTAATGGGGTGTTAAACTCGTCACCGTATTGGTGGTTCTATGGGGAATTCTCTGTGGTTGGGCTGGCTCACTTGGTGATCCGTGTCCCGTTTTTCGTATCGATGAGGTACGTGTGGCGGTGCGTGTCGATATCCGGGTTGTCGTGACATGACTTGCAGTACCAAAATTCTTCCTGGGGCCGGTGAGTGAACGAAGAGTGCCCGTTCGGACAGCGCGTTCGCCACAGTTCTGTGAGACTCTTCATCCGCTGGGCGGTGTCCTGTGACGGGGTGGGGTCGCGTTTGCTCACGCTGGTTGTTTGAGGGAGTCCACGCCGGTTTCGTAATCGGCCTGTTCAAGCAGTAGCTCAGGCGTTTGGATTTGGAACTCCCAGTGGCTCACCTGCTCGACGTGCCAAGCGAGCGCGTCGTGTTCGTAGCCATCTGGGATCCGAGCGAACTGGTCGTCTTCGCCGAGCTTGCTTTCGATGATGTGTTCCGGGGGGTTGAGGTGGTATTCGACTCGGGATTCGATCGAGTTCCGCCAGCTGGGGGCGTTCGAGGGGATGTCCTCATCGCGAGGGACGAGATTCGTGTAGACTGGCTTGTCCTGGTGGGTGTCGACGATCGCACAGATCATCGGGTGATCGACCTTTCGGGCGTTCTGTGAATGCGTCCCGCTCGTCAGGCTGTGGGTCCTCCGGATCTGATTCCCGATTGCGTTTCTGTTTCCAATTCCGCCGTATCGACCGAAGATGTAGAGTTTCGCCTCTCTGAGCGTCTGGAAGGCTTTTCGCCCTTCCTGGTGGCCACCTGCTGAGTGATAGGTGTCGATGACGGGGAGGTTGATCTCTGCTTGGAGGGCGTCGAGCCGATCATCGAGGTCGAACGAGAGGGCGACGTCGTGGTCGACTTGGTACTCTGTTAGCACACGGAACCGGCAGTCGTCCCGTGGGCAGTGATTAGCGACGTAATAATCGAGGACGGGGTGGTCGGTATGCTCTCGGGTCTCGAGAGTAACGCTGTCTCCGTGCCTCTTGTGGGTGAACTTATTTCTCGACATCTATCATCACTCTATCCGCATTCGGTGTCTAAAAACACTCCCTCTCGGCGCGTGAGTTGGACATCGGGCTACTCGTCAGGTCGTGAAACGCTGACGCCAGATTCCTCTGGTGACCATGTCTTCCCCCAGTAGTTACTCGAACTCACGTAGAACGTGAACTCGCCGTCTTCGTTTTCAGTAACCCGGTAGCGCCCGTGGCGGTTCTCAGCGATCACCTTGTAGACGCGATCGTCCCAGTCGGGGGTGGGTTCTGCCTTCTGGACCTCCATGCTGGTTTTCCGGCAGGAGACCTCGATCATATCCCCCGTCGAAAACTGCGAGAGATATGGATCAGACATTAGTTCTCGTCCGGGAGTGCGCGTTTTGCGTTCTGTAGTTCGCTGATGGCGTGTTCGATAGCGCCATGCTGAACCTCGAGTGATTCGTCTTCGAAGTCCGAGAGGAACGCCCGTGCGTTCCCCACGGCGGCTTCTGCTTCTGTGGTGTCGTTGGTGTCGGACATGGTTAGATCTGGGATGTGGTGTCTTCAGAGAGCGTTGTTAGGTCTGCGTTGGCTATTCGCTCGGTAGCGGTGAGACGGAGTCGTGGGCGGCCGATGTCGATGGGGACCTTCTCTGTCGTGATCAGGCCGGCGTCTTCAAGCGCGGACTTCGTTCGTGAGAAGGTTGCTTTTGAGGCCACGCCGACGTCTTCGCCCCACCGAGAAATATCGTACAAGAGGACTTCGTTCCGGGCGGCGAGCAGAAGTGCGACCTCAACGACATCGAGGTACTCGTTCGTGTTGGAGATCTCTTCGGCGTGGGCGAGCACTTCTTCGAACTCGTCGGCAGTGTCGTCACCGATCTCTTCGCGAAGGGTAGCCTTCACCTCCGAAAGTGCTGGTGTCCGGAGATTGTAGGATTCGGCGGCTTCGAAGGTGGCCTCGAATTCTGTATACAGCGAGGTTGCGATGTCTTCGTCTGATCCCGTGACGGTGTGGCCGCTCATGAGTGGCACGACGACCTCGGATTCGGTTGTGAGGATGGCATTTTGGACGGGTTCGTCGAGTATCCGAATGTCGAGCCGCCCCTGATCGACCAGTTCGGCGATCTTCGAGGCCGTGATGAAGTCAAAGAGCGCGTCCTTGATTTGACTCTCATCAGCCAGAAGGTGAACCACCTGCTCATCCCCATCGGCGTTCATGTCTTCGGCGAGCGTGGCGATCTGCTCTGAATGGAGGTTGACACACAACGCTGGGGTATCGCTTTTCGGGAGTGCCTGTGAGATGCTCTGTTGTTGGCTCATGTTTCTGTAATCTTGCTGAGGGAGCACTTAATGGATTTGGTGCCTGCCTTGTGTTGTGAAAATGGGCTGTTATCGGTTCTCGCCGTTCCAGATCTCGATGCTCGGCTCAGAGTGAAGCAACTCGAAAGGTGTTGCGTGGATGTCCAGTGAATCGCATTCTGCGGGAGTGCGTTCTGGATCTTCTTCAGATTCGATGCGTTCGGTTAGATCGGAGAGTTCGGTTGATGAGACGTAGCCAGCTGTGACAATACGGATGTCGAGGTCGCTTCCGCCGGGGGTGGCGACCCCGCGTGCGAATGACCCGGTAATATGTATCGAGTCGACACTGGTCGAGAGTTCGTCTTGGGTCACATGGACGAGGCGATGGCAAAGGCGGTCGAGTTCACGTTCGTCAAGGCTGTCGACACCAACTCCGCTGTTGTGGTCTTCCATTCCGGTGGTAGTTGTGAGAGTGGTGGGCCGCCCTGACATCAGGACGGTTTCTGTTATGTTATCCTCGTGTATTCGCTTGCAGAGACCAGTACCGACATTAGCGACATCTGGTGCGATCGCGAAGATCGGTTGGCTGTGGTTCTGAAGGAAGTCACTTGTTCGAATCTGCGAGCCTGTCGCAGACCGTCATAAACCGGAACTTCGCATCAGTGTATGCCTCGCTTGAGATGTGTTTGTCGTCGTCTCCCTCTAGCGTTTCGTCGTAGGTCCCGGCTTTGATGAGCGAGTCCAGTGCCCTCGTGATCGAGTCGTACTGAGAGGTGAGCATGTCGGGTTCGGGCGTCTGGTTCATACCCCGTCAGTTGATACAGGGGGTATTGATGTTTTCGAATGTGTTCCTGAACTATCAATTGTTTCGATACTGGTGTGGTCTCTTGGTCGCCCTATACCGTCGGGTTGTCTTTCATGTATTCCTTCGCGTAGTCGAGCGCGGCGTCCTCGTCATCGAAGAAGTGGGTGTTCAGCCCCTCTTCGTCGAGCGGATGTTGGACGGCGAACTCGCCTTCGGCGGTGGCCTCGACGTCGGTCCCTTCCGTGCGGTAGACGAGGACTTCGTTGTTGAGACGTGCTTCTGTGTTCTCCCAGCCGCGGATGATGTTTCGGTAGCCGTTGCCCGTCAGGTGCTCGCTCGGCATTTCAGTCCAGTTTTCCATGATGTGTGGTCTTGGGGGCAGAGTTCACGAAGAGCGTGACTAACACGCTGGTTTCTCTGACCCTTCACCCCCACCGGGGATAGAAACTAATAGCTGATCTTCAGCCCCACCTTCTATGGGGTCAGGCCCGGCTGATTTCGCTGTCTGGAACGCGATCGGGGTCGAGCTCTCTCACCAGTTCATTCTGGTCGTCCCACGTGCCATAGCAGTCTGTACAGATCCAGCAGTTGCCGTCCTCGACGGTTTCGTAGAGGGATAGATCGGTCGTTCGCTCGCTGAAGCCACACCACCAGCAGCGTGTGAGCGACGTAAATGCGTCCTGTTCGGCGGCGTCGTCCCACACGGTCTTGGTGGCGGGTTTCCAGCGGTAGGCCTTACTGACTGGGAGTAACTGGACAGGGTGGTGTTTGAACAGGGTGATCGCTTGGTCTTCGTCCAGCGTGGTGGCGTGGATTCGGTCGATCTCCCCGTAGCCGGCGAGCTGGTACGCACCGTCGCGGTATCTGACCCACGGCCTGTGATATCCCTGTGCGCTTACGTCAGCGCAGACTGATGGGTGCTCTCGAAGATACCCGAGGAGGTCCTCTGCGATTTGTTTTTCTGAGGTGGTCATCTTCCTTATTTGCTGGTTCTCAGGGTATCTACTTGACACCGTTGGGCAGGTATTCTTGGCCGACGTCGTATTCCCGCTCTGTCGCGATGTCGATGAACGTCGCTAAACAGAGTTCGTGCATTCGGGTGGGCGAACCCTCTGCCATGTCTGCGAGACTGTCCAGAGTGGGGTCGTCCATCGGGGCACCGACCGTCTCGAACCCGGTTTTCCCGATCTGTTTGAGGCTCGGCTGGTCCCACTCGGGGATGTGGGTAACGGTGAGCTGGTCGCGAAGGTTGGGGTTCGCTTCGTACACGGAGTCCTTGTTGTCGTCGCTGACGATCGTGGCGGTGCCGATCTCGGTGTCGACGTAGTCCTCGATCCAGTCGGCGACGTATTCTTGGACTCCGCTGGGCATCTCCCCAAAGTCGTCGAAAACGAGCGTGTAGTGGCCAGTCTCGATCCGGTCTTTGACTGCCCCTCGGACGAGTTTTTCAGATCTCGTGATTGACTGGAGGTCGGGCTCGGTTATTTTGTGCCTTGGCGGAACGGGCTTGCTGATCAGGTTGTTGAGGAAGTGACTGAACATGTCTCCAACAGTCGTCACTTCGACGCCGTCGACGACGAGAGGATGACTGCCTGAGAGGTGGTGTTGAACAATAGCTGACCGTCCGGAATCGGAGGGGCCAACGATGTGGGTGTTCCCATCCGGGAGGGTTTCATCGAGCTTACTGTGGTCGATTTTCCCATCCCGTTCGATGTAGTTACCGCGGGGGTACCGATTAGGCGCAAAGATATCATTAATGTCCATCTGAGAAATTTTGGGTGGTTGACGTTCTTATATTATTCGTTTATCAATACGTTTTATACTAACGACTGTACAGCGGATGTCTGTTCGGCCATGGGGCCGGTTGGTGTGTCCGGTGTTGCCGGCCCAGTGGGGCCGGTGAGGGCGTTTCCATCTCGGTGTGACGAACAGGTCTGCTTCGTGGCGTTGCCGCCGTTGTCGTCGCTGTGGCCTCCGAAGATGGTCCCGTACGGGGTGAAGTCGACGGTGAACTCAGCGTAGTGGGTGACGAGTGGGTTGTTCTGGCGGGCTGTTTCGGGGTATCCATCGATGGGAGCCCGTTCAGTGTGGAAGGTGAATTCGGCTGCGCGATACCGCTTGACGAACATCGCTAAGGTGGCGTGGGTCGCCTTGAGACGGATCTGGAAGTCTTCCTCTGGCTCGAGCTTTTCGGTGAAGCTAACGGTGGACTTGTCGTTGATGATGCCGTGGCCGATGTTCTGTTTGATCTCTTCGAAGAACTGGAGCGAATCATGGTACGCTTCACGTGCGGTCAGGGTCTTCGTGTGGCTCATTATCTATATCCTCTACCCCCATCGGGTCTCAAAAACTCACGCGGGGTGCCGGTTATTGGACTAGAACTTCCCATACCGCCAGCCGACAAGTCCGGCGCAGCCTGCGAGGAGGTATGCGAGCCCGTGTATCCAGAGAGTAACTGTCGTTCCGGTTACGAGCTCTGCGATATTGAGGACGAACAGGAGAGTAGATAGAGAGGCAACGAAAAGGATGCTACTGTAGAAGAGCGATGCTCCGTGGGTGGTTTGCTCTTCGAGTGTTGCTCTGGCTTTACTCCATACGGCGAGGTAGCTGGTGAGCAGCGAATCGTCCATACTACCCGCTCTCACCCCTATTATTAAACAATTTCTCAGGCGACGCTTCGCTTCGGAGCGGCACTTGAGATGGTGGCTTGGGCCGGAGATTGGTCCGTTTCCTCGGGGAACGAACGGAACTGGCAGTTGGCACATTCGTAGAGTCGGGCTTCAGAACTGGTGTTGACCTCGCTTTGAGAGACGGGATACAGATCGGTGTGGCCACACTGTGGACAGCACTGATCGGTCGTCGCGGGGTCGACGATATCGAGATCGAAGCTGTCGGGGTCGTGTCCGTGAATCTGGGTAAGCTCGTAGTGTCGGTGGGCGCGGGTGGATTCCTCGAGAGCAGACGGAGATGGAGTGAACTCACGTTGGGTGAGGGTTGCCGAGAGATGTCGCGCTGTGTGGACGGAGTCGTGGACGGTGTAGAGAGAGGCCCAACTGACGTTCGGCGTTCCGACTGACCAGCGATCGGTGTCTTGTCTCGGTACGAGGCGGTCGAGGGTGACAGGGCCGTCGGCGGTCGGCGTCCAATACGCATTGAAGAGTATCCTCCCGCCGGGCTCGGTGATTCGGATCAACTCGTCGAAGAGGCGAGCCCTCCGGGCAGTATTCAACTTGAGCCAGGGGGGGTCACAGATGACGAAAGCGAATGTGTCGTCGTCGAACGGGAGCGTATCGCTTAGCACGTCTGCTCGGACGGTGTTGTTCGTCAGGATGTACTCTGCTGCCGGGTGTTCTGAAGGATTGTCGGCTGTATACAGTGATCCGACGACGTCGATCGGCGGGTTCCCGACGATGAGATCGGCGAGATACTCGCGAGCATCTTGGAGTGTAGTGCTGGACTCGGCTTGGAGGTTCTCGATGATTTCGACTGGCGTCTTCATGTCGATCCGGATGGTCCCGAGGGGGGAGAGCCCAGCGCAGATGTTGGCTATCGGTCCGTCGACGTCGGCGATGAGCGATTCGACCCACGCTTCGAACGGCGCGGGCCACCGCCAGGTGCCTTTGAACTCGTGATCGGCGTCGTGGGTGTCTGGCATGGTGTTAGTCGGTGGCCGCGATTCGGGGGAGGAGCGATCCGAGGTTGTACTCGCCGGAGTAGCCACCCACAGCGGCTTTCGCGTGGATGAGGTTGGCTGCCCGGCGGTAGGCTTCGTTGCTCGTTGGAGCTACTACGTGGTACCCGATGTCGAAAACGCGAGGTCGAGACTGTTCGACGGTGTGTGCGTCGTCGAATTCGTCGATGAATCCGCCTCGTTGAGCAGCGTCGTCGCTTATCTCGATGATACCGTGTACGTAGTACACGTCTTGTTCTGCCTGCTGGTAGGTGGTTCCGTTCATAGGGTCTTGCTACGGGGAGGAGAGACGCGATCTAGTGTTACTGCTCGGTGTCGTGGGGAACGACAGGTTCGGGGAAGTGAGCGGGGCACGCGCCGTCGCGGATGAGCCCCTCGAACTCGCCAGTTTCTGCGTTGGCGTACGCCCAGACATTATCGCGGTGTTCGCCGAGGAACTTCATGTCGATCAGCTCGTATCGTGGGTCGTCGTCGTTGAACGAGAAGACGTCTCCAACGTCGAGCGTGGAGAGGGGGACTTCGTTTGGTTCGAGCTCTCGCTGCGGGCTGCTGTCGTGGTGAGTATCTTCAGTGGACATGGTGGTGGTTTCTCAGAGTCGCCTTTCTCTACTAACTCTTCTCCCCACCCCCGAGAGGTAAAAACACCTTATTCAGACGTGTCAGGCCATTACTGGTGGGCCTCACCGATGGGTATATTTGACTAGGTGGTGAGGTTCAGATTATATGAGCAATGATAATAGTCGGTTCACCAGCGACCGACGTCCTCTTGATCGCGCCACGTGGTCCGAAACAGAGGATTGGGAAGCTGGAGTGGCCGAGAACTTGGACATCGATAGTGGCGATCTCGTTGCTCAACGTCTCACCACCATCGGCGAGACGCCAGACACTGTGGTTGATAACTTCGAGACGGGCGATCTGTCGAGGTATGACACGGCTTCGGGTGGGAACTTCTCGGTGACGCCCAACCAGGTCATCAATGGGGCGTACTCGCTTGAAGCAGACTTCGAATACGACACCCCGAACCAAAAGAATATCTTCAGCATGTCGGGGTTAGCAAACTATCCGAAGAAGGGAGACACGTTTTCGTTCTGGTATCGGGCCAATTCGTCATATGGAGAGAAGCCAAGGGTGTTCTTCAATTATATAGATAGTGATAATTACTACATGATTGGTATAAACCGATCTAACGGCGGGCCAAATTACTACAAGGTTCGTGTTTTCCGAATCGGGGACGATGGCTCAGAGATAATTTGTACGACGGGAGGGAACGGATCGTGGAAGGGGAATGCGAATACGTGGTATGAATTTGAGATTGTCTGGGCGACGGATGATGTGTTTGAACTCTACATCAAGGATATAGACGGTGTCGTTGAAGCGAGTGCCTCTGGTTCGGATAGTAGCCCATTGCCACCTGCTGAGGGTATTGGATTCAATGCTAGTGGTGACAGTGCGTACGGGGCGGGTACAACGAAGATATGGTTCGACAACTTTCAGATCAAGAACCGGGTGGAGTAGAGGTGGTTTGGTGTGTGGTCAGGTCAATCGAGATCGCTGATGCTGATATCGTCGACGTAGAAGTTGCCGGTCCCCTTGCCGTAGTGGGAAGCATGGATGCAGAACTGACCCACTTCCGAGGCGACCAACGGGTCGAATGTTGCTTCAGCTGAGTCGTATACATGACCATCCTCGCGGTCGATTTTCCAGTTGTAGGTTCCACTACCGAAATCCACATTGGAGACGGTGATTCGCACCCAAGTGTTAGACGGGAATCTCCACCCTCTGTTCGTGTGGTTCACGTGGACGTTCTGTGTGGTCTCCCGGTTGAAGTTCAGTCTGAACAGTGTCTCCTCAGCGGCGGACTTCCAGTAGAGTTTCACATCGTCGTAGGGGTCAGCTGTCTGCTGGATCCAAGCAACGTAGGGGCCAGATGCCGTTGTTTCCGGAACTGGCCTTCGTACGGACCCTTTGCCATCAGTATGGAGACGCCCGGCGAAGTTTCCTGAGTGGGTGGGCTCAGAAGCGAGCTGCCAGCTAAAACCGCTTGACCTTTGCTCAACGTCCCAATCATCTAGGTCACCAGACTCGAAATCTTCTGAGAACGTGTGATCTCCTCTGGCTTCCGAGGGAAGGATCTGCCCACCCTGTAGTTTGATGCCCTCTTGTTGGTCCAGTTCTGGTTCCCACCCGGCGGTGCCACCCCATCGCAACTCGCCATTCCGCAGGGTCTGTTTTGCTTGTGATGTATAACGGTGCGTTTTATCTGCCATATCGGTTACCTGACTGCGCTGTAGAGGCTCTCGACGTCTGCTCTGGGTAACGCCCGGTTGTATATCCGAACATCGTCGATCCCTCCGTTCCATGGGCGCGATCCGTTGGTTGCCCAGTTTCCAATCGTATGTCGTGTGTTCGAGTCAATACCATCTGTATGAGTGACCGAGTCGAGGAGCGTTCCATCGATGTATACTCGGAGATATTCGTTTACCGCATCGTACACGGCAGTGTAGTGGTAGTACGTACCGAAAGAAAATCCGGGGCGCTCGTGGTGGATCCGTGTGGCTTTGGAGGGCGTTTCCTCGTTAACGCGAAAGCCGGTGAGGCCTGTCGATTTGTTGTTATTGTCAGCGACGTAGAGTTCAACAGTTCGGTCATCCTTCCCCCGCCCCTTCTGATAGATCCGCTGCCACCCTTCGAGGGCACTTCCGTCCATCCGGGCGTATGCGGCGATCGTGAATGAGCCTTGGATGTCTAACTCACTGCTGGTGAACGTGACCGACCCTCGACTTCCGGGATCGACCAGCAGTGAGTTCGCACCGACTCGCCCAGCTCCCGCGTACGTCGCCCCGTCGATTGCTCCGTCGTTGGTCCCGACAGTGTCGATTGCGTCGGGGGTGGTCGGGTCTTCGAACTTCCAATGTGCGACGAGCCCCTCTGTCGGGCCCCGAATACGATCCGCAGTGATAGTTCCGTTCGCGACGGTGACGTACTGAGCATCAACAACCTCACCTTCCCACCCACTCTCGCCTCCCCAAGAGGTGGAGTTATCTCTGGGAGCTCGCCGATCGCTCGTGATATGGGGGGTATTGGTCATAGGGGCGATCTGTGGGCCATAGCTTGGGTCCTGTTGGTTACGGGGGCGGTGTCAATCTCCCCCGCTGGGTGATCCGTGGCTGTTCTGTAATTGACTCTACCCAGCAGATTGTATAAACAGTACCGGTGAGCCCATGGGTGTCGTTTTCCGAAGATAGTTGATAGAAATCAGTTGATGTGCCGGCGCAGGTTGGTGAGGTTCTTCTGCCCAACTCCTGGGAGGTCCAAGAGGAACTCGTCGCTGGCCGCGTGGACATCGAGTTCGGTCGTGATTCCAGCCTCGCGGAGGTTCTTGGCTGTTCGGTCCCCGATTCCGTCGACCTCGGTAAGGGGGATGGGGTCTGTCGTGTTCTTCGAGATGAGGTTGATGGCGTCGGTGATCGTGTCCGCACGAGCGTCGGTCGGGTCCAACTCTTCGCTCGCCTTGTAGGACTGACGGAGAACGGTTAACGAGGAAATGAACGGTTCCGGGGTCGTGACTGCGGGCGTGTCGTTGTCGGATTGGGCCTCTTCCGCGAACTTCCACCGATCGCCGCGGGCGGTGTCGAACTGGTCTCGGCTTTCGAAGCGACGGTGTCCGTCGCTGTCTTCGAGGACGACGGTCTGGTGATCGGCGAAGATGATGGTGTATGTCTCAGCCGGCTCTGGAGTCTCGTTCTCACGGCTGTCGGCGTAGACTTGTCCTTCGGATAGTGGAGTCTGTGCTTCAGCTGTTACAGTGTCTGTTTCGGTGGTGGCTGACATCGTGGGTTGTGTGTACTGCCTCAGTCTGGGGATAATAGCCTTTGGGGGGTGTACCTGTTAGAAAATACAGTATGTTTTAGTACGGTAGGCTGATACTGTGAGTATGGACCACACGGGAAACGAAAATGGCGATCCACACTGTTCAAAGTGTGATTCTGAGCGTTTGAAGGCTCTCTACCATCTCAATATACTCGCGAAGAAATACGCGGAATCGGCTGAGGAGTCGTACAATCGTGGCCTGAAAGAGGGCGCACGGGTGGATAGTCAACGGAAGAAAGCGTTGTATAGCCTCAAGCAGTCTATCCTGGCTGAGTTCGTTGATAGTGGCTGTGTAGATGAGATCCGCACACATGAGATTGATGGGCGGGTGTACTACTGTTTCTATGTTGGGGATTTCTCATACCACAGTCCGGTGTCTGAGTGGGATGAACCACTGGAAGAAGCGCCGGAGTCTGCTGTTCAACTGGAGTCATTTGATGCCAATCCTAGCAATCGTTCTGAACGAGTGGCTGAGCGAGAGGTATTGGAACAGCTCACGGAGTGGTTTGAGTCGCCAAATTACCATATCGAATCGCCATTCACAGATAGCGGATTCGGTGGTCGGTTCGTAGGGTGGTCGGGTCTCCCCGGCACGCTCCAAGAAGGAGACCGGGTGCCTGATCGCTATCTGGATGATCATCACAACGACAGGGACTACCTGTTCGAAGTCGGTGATTCATTCCAGACTAGCGAGGGAGAGTGTGAGATAATAGACCGGTACTATGCGTATCTGACGCCGTTGTATGATAGATCACCACTCTATCAACAGCAAGCCTACGACGTTCTACTCGATGGGGATCGGAGAGAGGGTATTAGACAGCGGGAGATCGTTGATGGGTGGAATATACTGGCTGAGAGCATTGCTGATCCTGTTCCTAATGTGGATGGACCGCTCAGTGGGATGGTCCGAGGAGCTATAGAAGACAACGTCGACGAACCGATCGAATTCGAGATTGGAGATATACTTGAGATTGAAATGACGGGGGTGGATGACCCACCGATGTATTGCCGGCTAACTGAAGTACATGTTTCAAGCCATCTCCTGATCGGGCAGTACGAAGCTGTTCCACCGAGTGACGATACACCGCAGGGACTAACGATTGAAGAGATTGCAGATGATGTGGTGGCTGTTCACGACGAACCACCAACGGAGGTGTAACTAACTGTGGGTGTCTGTAGAATGGGGTATCTCAATTCGGTAGCGTAACGGTCACGTGAACGACGTGATGGTTGTCTCTTCGGTTTCTGGTGGCTGCTCGTGAGACGGGCGAGAAGGCGATGCTGTCGCGGTGGGGTTCGTCTCCCCGAGAGTGCCCGCCAGAGAAACAGTCATCAGAGCGGCGAGTGATGGCGTCTCGTGGTGTTTCCAGTTGAGTGCGTATATCGTGTCGATTTCAACCGCCTCGCTGTGTGCGAGGCTCCTGGGGGCCTTGTAGACGATCGTCCCGTTCGGACGGGTGACGGCCGAGGCTTGGTACAGCGGTTGGTGTCGTTTGAACGGGCTTCGGGAGGGGTTGACCTGAACAGATACATCGAACGTGTCGACGTCAAAGGGGAGCTCTTCTTGCGCTCCTGCGTAGGTCTCGGCGTGGGCGATTGGGGTTCCTAACTCGGTCACGATGTCGCTGTGAAGCCGGCGAACTTCCGACTCGTCTTCGGCCAAGATCAGGACATCGTCGGTGGCGGCGTCGATCTGCCCGGCCGCCAGCGCCGCGAAAGGCCCCTCCCAGAGGTGGGTGTCATCGTGTTCGTGGAGGTGCATGAGAGTGGCTACTGGTGGTCGGTGGGTTCCTCAGAGAGGGCCACATCGACGAGGTGATCGATTTCGTCTCTCGTGATATACTCGTTTTCGGCTGCGTTGCGAATTGCCTCGAATATGCCTTCTGCGAGGTCGTTGGTGTTGTATCGCAGATTGCTGTTGTAGAGGCGGAGCCACTCAGTGAGCCACGTAAGCGCCAGCTCTGACCAGTCGGTCGTCCCCTCTGTATACATGTGCCCGACGTTTTCAGCGACCACGTCGTCGGCGCGTGCGTTTTTCACCCGCGGGTCGTGCGTGTTGATAGCTGATTCAACTGCCTTCTGGCACTTGAGGTGAAAGACGTCGTACCCGTCGTAGTCGTTCTCGAACGTCTTGTCGGCACGGAGTTCTTCGAGTCTGAGCATGTACTTCGAAGTGAGCTCTTCGACGGGGATGTTGAACAGGATCGATAGCTCGTCGATTCGACGCCCATTCAGAATTGGGAACGTCTCGCTTCCATCGTAGCCCTGCGGTTCGAGCGTGACGTGGTCTCTATCTGCTAGCATGGTTAACTCCCGTGGGTGCTGATGTCGGCGTTCGGGCCGGCGTAGAACCGTATCTTACGCTTCGCGGCTTGGATTTCCGCGTGGTGGTTGGGGTGGACGTCGATCCCGAAGTCTTCGAGGAAGTTGCGGGCGTTCTCCTCGGGGTCGTATCCGTAGAGTTTGTAGCCCGAACTGGTCGCTCCCGCAGACCGAACCAGGAGGAATCGTTGAACGGTGCTGCCGTCTCTGGCAACGAACTTCATCTGATCTCCGTAATTCACAATTGATGACCTCTCACCCCCCACCGGAGGGCAGAAACCCTCTACTGTTCGATGAGCTTCAGGTCCTCATGTGTGAACGAGATGTCGAAGTCGGACGGTGTCTCGCTGATGGTGGTGCCTGAGTCGGTTAAAGCATCGACAGTGGGTGGGAGTATGGTGCTGATCTGGCCAAACAACTCTGATCGGATCTCCCACGTCAGTTCCTGAGAGCTAAGAGCAGACCATGCGGCGATTTCGGTGTCGTTGAAGAAGATGAAGTGCATCACGAAATCACGGTGTTGTTCTTCGCCTGTGCCAGGGCTGACTATCGTCACGGCCACAGTGTTCATCTCCTCCGTCTCTTCAAACTCAACGCCTCTTTCTTCAACATCTTCTGCTTCCAAGACGAAACAAACGACCTCAACATCGTCCCGCTTCGTGGTCCCGTCGTCTGGATCGACACGGAAAAATTTCTGAGCCCGTGTCAGAGGAAGCGTCTCGTTGACCGGTATGTTGCCAGCAGAGATGTCGGCTTTTAGGTCTGCTTTGAGAGATTTGACTGCGCCTTCGAATTGTTCGTCAACCTCGGTTTCAGGTGGCTGAATACCGAATATTTGGTATAGTGCGGATATCTGTTCTGATGAGAGACTACAATTAGTGCGGATCGCGTCCAAGAAGGACTCTACCTCTTCGCTGGTCAGATCCGTCGAATCGATTTGGTCGGGGTCTGGTTGGAACTTCTCGTCGTCGGGGTGGATAACCCCAGTATCGTCGGTGTACACCACACCGACCGATTTGAGCGCGTTAATCTGCTGCCAAGAGATGCTGCCGTCAGTTGGGAGGCTATCCCAGTCGTTGATGATATCCCAGCCTTGAGGCTTGAGCTGGTAGTTGATGTTCCCCAGCTCGGAGGTCCAAGCCCGGATGTAGTAACCAGGGTCGTTTTTGTATGAGTTGATTGTTGGCATGGGTGCTAAAAACTCAGAAGATAATTTACTCCCTAAGTGTGTCGCTTGATATCTTAGTGCCCCTGAGACATGCCGCCATCCTCGAGAAGGTTGTCCATCGCGAAGGCGTAGATCGTTGTCGGAATCTCTTGGAATCGCTCTTGGTTGAGCGGTCCCGAGTCATCAGGGAACTCACAGTCGAACTCGATGTGGGGGCCGTCGGGTGCGTAGCGGATCGCGCTCACGGTGAGCTGTGTTCCCTCCGGGATTTCCAACTGCCGGTTATCGTAGTCCATCGTGTATTCCCCACCGAGGGAGACGACGTGGCCATGTTCGAGCGTGTGCGAGCTGGTGAACTCGTCGATGTCTCGAACATCGTCTTTGTCGACGTAGACATCGCCGTTGTTCGTGTGGAGCTTCATCGTGGCTGTTCCGTCGTCGTCGAACTCCTGCCAGTCCCAGACAGCGATGCGGAACACGCCATCTTCGCGGCCGTCGGCCGTGTCGACTTCTGCGTTGTCCAGATAGACGATTGCGATTGGGTTGATCATGGTGTTTTGGTGAGGCCGGTGGTCACTGCGCGACGGAGACGTCGGCTCGCTCGCGGAACTGCTCGTAGGTCTCGAAGAGGTGATCGCCGTTGAACGCGACGATGGAGGTGAGAACGTTGAGCAGGTACGGGCCATCCTCTCCATTGTTGTAGTCAGACTGCATCGCGATCGCGAAGTGGTCGTGCTCGACGAGGATCTCCCAGACGAGACAGACTGCGTCGGCGGGGATTACGTGGTCTTCGTGAACCGAGTCACGGACGTCTCTGAGCGTTTCAGCGTTGTCGTCCTCGTCGATGTCGTGGTAGTGGTCGATGTGGACGTTGATCGCGTGCTGGACAGCTGAGGCTTCTTCGTCGCTGACGATTGGAACTGGTCTCATGGTGTGCTTTCGGGGGTGTTCAGAACGCTGTGTCCGGTGTCGGACTCCTCAAGGGTCCCCCTCACTTCTCTGGGGGGTAAAAACAGTCGGCTGGGGGTGTGTTCGTGTGCCCTCACCCCACGTTCCTGAGTGCGAATTTCATCTCGCACACGGGGGGTGAGTCAGAGCGGGTAGCCCCTGTGCTGGACACAAGGTGGGTTCAGGAGGTCGCCGTCTTGAATGTAGGTGAACCAACCATTTGGGGTGACCCCGCAGTCGTGACAGCGCGTTTCGTTCCATCCGCAGTCGTCGACGCCGCGGTTGGCCCAGCATCGAACGCGATCGCCGCCATGGCTAACGAGGACGCCCCCGCCGCACTCCGGGCAGTTCTCCGGAAACTGCTTGTACACGCCTTCGCGGATGAGACTCCCAATCCGAGAGAATGCGAAGCGGAGGTCGGCGTCTGCGAGTGCGTCGGCGTATGGGCCAGTGGGCGGCGGTGGTGTCATGGGTGACTACTGTAGGTCCGCTTCGAGGGCCTGACGTATGGTAGTAACTGTCGAGAGTTCACGTTCGCGGAAGGGATTCGACTGGCCGATGATAAACTGCCGGACCATCACGTCGGAGTTGAGCCCCGTGATCAGCCTCACCGCGGCGAATTCGGCTTCGGGCCGGCTCTCGTAGCCTCTGGAGAGCGTGGGGAGGAACGCTCGGCCTCGTGGGTCGACCTCGATTGTGGCGTCGAGTAGCCACGTCCCGTCCTGGGGTGTCGAAACGTGGATCGAGACTTGGACACCGTCCAGCCGCTTGTGGTAGCGGTACGTCGTCCGGAGCGAGCTCTGCCGAGTAACGCTCCAACGTTTGGAGACGCTGTCCGCTTTCGGTGCTGGGCCTTCGTTCGGGCGGTCGTCCGCGGTGAGAGTGTCTTGCATGTGCTTAGGTGCTTGCTGGGTGCTTCGATGAGGTGGCGTGGGTGGGTTCTGCTGGTGGTTCGAACTCCAGTTCGGTAAATCCGATCGCGTCGACGAGATGGAACTCACGGCGACCGGACGGGTAGACGATTTCGATGATGTCTCCGACTGAGGCCGACCGGACCGTGTGTCGGGCGTCCTGAACGGTGTTGACGATCTCGCCTTGCGCGTGGTGGTACGCACGGTTTTGGTCAGTCACGTCGAGAATGGTCTCTGCTGGGCGATACGCTGTCTCGAAGGTGTCCTCGTCGGGGTCGCGACCACCGTATCCGACTTGGTGTCGGAGCTCCCGGTTTTCGAACGGGAGGTGGTGGATGGTGCTGTATCCGCGAGATGGGTCAGTAGACATCTATGAACTCCTCTGTCCCACTTCCGGGAGACAAAAAATCTCAGTCGGTCCGGGGGTGTTCGTCGACGTAGCGGGTGGCGCTCGACCAGACCTCCTGTTCTGGATCGACGCGAGGCCGCACCTGCTTCACTCGTCTGCGGGCTTCGTCGACGTCGACGCCCGAATGAACCGCGAGGACCGCGGCACAGACTGAACAGCTGCGCGAGACGCCGGCCTGACAGTGAACGAAGGTCACCTCCCCGCTCTCGACGGCGTCGAGCACGTAGTCAGCGGCCGCCTCGAACGTTTCGTACTCGTGGGGGCCGTCCGGGAACACGAACTCATCGCCCGTTGTAGATTCGCGTGGGCATTCCCTCCCAAGGACCCGAGCGTAACCGACTGTGACCACCTCGTCGAATGGGTTGTCGATTTCAGACAGTGCGCGTGCCGTTCGGGCATCGCCGATGTGGAGGTGGGGGATGATTTCGTTCATGGTTTTTCTGCTCGCTTGACGGTCAAAAACGTCGCGGCGGGCTACTCTGCTGCGAACTGGGTTGCGATCGCGAGGTCGCGGACGGTGTCGACGTGAGAAATACCGTTGAAGTCGTGTCCACGCCCGACGGTGGCGGCGTACGTTGAGATTTCACTCGAAGCGAACTCGAAGAGGATCTGGGCTGCGTTCTCGATCACCGCCGGGTCGACGATGGACATCGCTCCAGAGTGGAGGTCCATATCGACGGTCTCGGCATCGGCAGTGAATTCCTCGCCCTGGTCATCAAACGTGACGGTCCCATCGGGGAGTCCCTCGGTATCGAAGTCGGCGTCGATGGACGTGACGGTGAGGATGGTGTCGGTATCGTCAATATACAGGCGGTCGCCTTCGCTGAGGTCTTCTAGTGAGGTCATGGTGGGTTGTGGGAGTGGATCTACGTAGTGGTTCTCTGGGTGCGATTCAGTCGTTGAGGCAATCCGGGCAGATGGGATCGCTGTTACGGTCGGTGTCGGTGCCGGGCTCTTCTCCACACTGCTTACAGGGTGGGGCGACGCCGGTCAACTCGCTGATGCTGGCGTCGTCGGGATCGCCGACGTGACGCGCCTCTTCACGATGAATGTGACTGAAGGTCATTGGTGGGTGAGGTCTCAGAGCCGGGTGTATCACTCAACACTCACCCCTCCCGGTGAGCAAAAACACTCTGCTGTCCGTGAGGGTATTGAGTGTGTCAGTTCTAGTGTGGGCTATGGCCGTGGGTCCGTTTACGTTTCGAAGCGTGTTTAATGGCACTACCGCGTTGATTCTCCGCCGTCGTTAGGGATCTCCGGTTCCGGGAAGGTATCACCGACCTGTTCTTCGAGGTTGTATGGACTCCCCGTATCGTGCTCACTCAGGTTGTGCCAGCGGTTCTTTTCCGAGCTGTAATAGAGCGTGTTGAGCGCCATATCCGTTGCGAACCAGTTGTCGTCGGTGTCCATCACGAAGTCGAGTGACCAAGAGGCGTCGTCGAACTCTTGGGCGGCTCGGGACGCCCACTCGTACAACTGGTCAATGTTATCGTCGATGGCGTTGATCACGCGCTCGTAGTGCGCGACCCCATCAGTTGCTCTCGCGAACGTCTCCTTGCCGACGCGGGGGAAATGATAGAGGACCTCGCCACCAGCGACGAAGAAACGGACTTCGGGGTGGAGCGTGTAGCGGCCGTCTGGGTAAAAGTCCAAATCGAGGTGTTCGCGGATGGGAAGTGGGGTGAATGGTGGCATCTCAGCCATGAGCCGATCCTGGAGCTGGTGCATGACCGTCCTCACGATTTCGGCCCCGTGAGTTGACCTCGATGTGGTTCCCGTCTCCGAGGTTTGTCGCGGATTTGTAGTCACTTCGGAGGAATGCCTGCTTGTTGTCGGTATTCTCCACGAAGGAGGTGATCACGCTGAAGTCTGGGTGACCGAAGAATTTGAAGACCGGCTCGGGGTCTTCGGTCATGATGATGCCGATCGGATCGATCTCTTCCTCCTTGAGGAACTCTCCCCCGCTGCCACCCTCCAATTCGAGGATCTGGGTGTCGATGGTTGGGATATCGAGCGGCTCTAGGCGGGGGAACCAGTGGGAAAGGCGGTTCCGGGTATCGAAGAACTCCACGACTTCCGGTCTGAAATCACTGGGAAGTCCGTCAGCGAACCGGTCTTGATACCGGGAGATCTGAAGGAGGGCTGACGGAGAACTTCGCTATCTCCTCTAATGCCTCTCGTTTTTCGGCTTCCATTTCCTCCTCCATCGCTGTGAGTTCCGCGAATCCCCCGGCGTCCTGCTGTTCAGCATCGCTTGATTCTCCGTTGTTAGATGTGTTAGTTGTCATTTTCACCACAGTCTGGACAGTAGTCTTCGCTCCCACGGTTTGTCCATCCGTCTTCGCGGGCCTTCTCTCGCTCTCTGGTGGCGGTCCAACATGCGTAGCCCGTTGTTTTCGGGCATCCTTCACCGTCGCAACGGAGGATCACCGATTTCATGTAGGTCATCGGCTAGCAACCCCGTTCGTCTTTGGATTGTCCAACCATATCTCTCACCCCTTCTCGGAGGATAAAAATCACCTCACGCGATGGCGTCAGCAAGCTGCTCGAGTTCGTCTTTGAGATATGTCCGGTGACAGATCTTGTCGTCGGTATTCTCGTAGCACACGAGGTAGACGGCGGTTTCAGGGAGCATCGAGAGGATATCTCGCATCGCCCGACGCTGGGTATCGCCCCCGAGGTGAGCGCGGTATCGCTGCTCGAAGTCGCAGGCGTCGATCGCGTCGTTGTGGCCAATCTCGTCGGCGAGTTCCTTGAACTCGGTGAGGAGGTCACGCGGTGGGGCGAGGGCGGTGATGTTGGTGTCGAGGTGAGTCTGGATGCCGTACATCGGCTCGCGGACGACACCGACGACGTAGTCATCGTCGTCAGGGACGACGTGACCGTGCTGGAGAGCGGCGTGATAGGTGTCGTGGAGTCCTTCCATGTTCAGAAATCAGGTGGCGAGGGTAATGAAGGTGTCCGAATAGCCATTGTGAGATAGGGGTTGGTAGGTTGTGTGTAGCTATTTGATGGAGTGTATTTCCCAGCCACCAAGAGCGTCACTTCCTACAATTATAAATCACCCAAGTCAGACATTAGTTCAGAACTTCGCTCATTCCACTCATCACGCTCTTCCGTCTCACGCGCATTATTTTCCGTCTGTTCTTGCGTATATTCATCAGGAAATTTGTAGTCATCAGGAACTTGATCAAGAGCGATCGTGTAATCAAGGTCGCTATCTCGGTATGTGAGTTTTTTCTTCCATTTTTTGAAGATGCTGTCGAAGGGTTCGGTGGTGTTCTTCCATTTGCCCTTCAGAGTTCCGGACGCTGGAATTAATTCAACACAAATAACATCTCCTTCATTTCCCCGGTGATATGCGGGATTGGTTCCTCCAAAGAGTGGGATGTTCCTGTCTGAGTATACTTGTCCAGCTGGATTAGCCGGTTTTGAACTGCGACCACCAGTCCGTTTTACTAAGAGAACGTCGCCTTTCTGTAATTCCATCTGTCTATTTGATCTCAGGGCAATACAAAAGTGTGTCTCTGTTGAAAAGCTTAGAAATTGATATAGTCGCATTAGCCACGGTTGGTATAGAGAGCCCACTTTTTCGCACTCTTCAGCGACTAGTCGTTTTACCGAGAATCAGTCTGAACAGGATTTTAACAAAGCAGGTAGGAGTCTGTTACGTGGAGAACTCAGGGTCGTCGCCGATGCGAGATGGCTCGGGGCCGGACTGACCCTGATATTTCGACCCGCGCTCTGAGCCGTACGGCCTCTCGGCAGGCGACGTCATCTGAGTAAACGTGATCTGCGAGATCCGCATACCCAGCGTCAGTGCGACTGGCGCAGCGCCGAGGTTCGAGAGTTCGAGGGTGATCTGCCCCGAGTACCCGGCATCGGCGAGTCCTGCCGTGGCGTGGATGATTATCGCTAGCCGCCCGAGCGAGGACCGCCCCTCAACGTGCCCGACGAGATCGTCGGGGACAGTGACCGATTCGATGGTTGTTGCGAGGGCGAACTCACCGGGGTGAAAGATGAACTCACTGTCGTTGTCGACGTGGGTTTCGAAGACGTACTGATTCACTTCATCGACGTTGTTCGGACGGATACAGGGGATCTGGGTTCGGTTAAACTCCAGAAACGTGCTGCCCAGTCGGAGGTCGACGCTACACGGCTGGACTTGCTGGTCGATGTCGGTTAGCGGGTCGATCACGAGGTCGCCCTGTTCTAACCGATGTAGGATGTCGGTGTCTGAGAGGATCATGGATGTGACTGGTCGGTGGGGCTGGCTGCTCGCTGCGTTATCCGTGCTTTTCGGGAGTCTGGTCCATGTCGACCTTGACGGCTTCATGTTCATCGACCCACTCACATGTGAAGCGCCGGGCCTTCTCGTAGTTCAGGTCGAGTCGCTCGTACAGGGCGCGGGCGTTGAAGCCATCTTGGGGGTCATTGCTGATGCTCTTCTTCGAGGAATCGTCTTCGTCGTACTCGTTGAGGGGGACGATCCAGAGTGTGTTCTCGTCATCGTCGAAGATGTACGTGACAGCCTCGTATCCCTCGAATAAGTCGACGGCGCTGCTGGTTGGAGCGATCGCCGCAGACGCTCGGAACGAAAGCTTGGGCGGCTTCTTGATCGGGTCCTTCCCAGTGAGCTTGGAGAGATTCGCGAGCTTCTCGTCATCAGACAGCTGTGGGCTGTCGGTCTCTGCTTCGGTGGTGTCCGGACTCTCTGGAGTGTCCTCTGCGCTGCTGGCCGCATGTTCTGGCTCGCTCATTTGCCTCTACAGGAGAGTCCCAGAGAACCGATAAAAGTGTACCGTCCGATTATCTCTCTGTAACGGCCATCACGCCGAAAGATTCAGATAGAGGTGTGTCAATGTACGATATGAACGAATCATGCGCCGACGGGTATTTCTAGCATCTAGTATCGGGGTTGCTGCTTCTCTGTCCGGCTGTTTGGGCATCGGGGGGAGCGATGTGCTTCCAGGGAGCGGTTCAGATAGTCAGCCAGAGCGCGATGAGGCCCCCGATCAGGGAGGTCAGGGTGGTGAAACCAGCGAAGAAAACGACAGTGACGTGGGGGAGCAATCGACTGATCCGTCACCCGAAGAGGCGGATGACGGGGCGAAGGTGACGTTGGAGAGTAACGACCCCGTCACGGTTGTGGAGACGTTCTACGAAGCCCTCTATGCGCCAGACCTTGAGATGGCAAATGGGCTGCTCCATCCTGAGAGCCCCGCGCCGATGTACACTGACGAAGTGGTGTCGTCGTTCGAAGCGTATACGCACAAGCTCGAAGATGTTGAGCTGGTTGAGGAGAGTGATTCGAGTGCCGTGGTTGCGTTCATCCTCGTTCTCACGGGCGGGGAGGGTGTTGTTCGACGGAGCGAAGTTACACTTGAGGTCCGGACGGACGGCGACGACTGGAAGGTCTGGCAGATGAGGCGGTAGGCCTCTGCGTGACCGGCCCGATCGACGGATGAGTGGTTAGACGAGTCGGATCGCTCCGGGATCATCGCCGTCTGGATCGATCTGTTCGAGGGCCGGCCCCCGAGAGCCGAGCGATGGGTTGTCGAGACGGTCACGGAGATCGCTTCGAGCGGAGCGCACGTTGTCGCTCACCGTCTGCTGTGTCTTACCTCTCGCTTCGGCCCAAGTCTTCTGCCATGCTGTTTCTCGGAGCTCTCGCGAACCCGGCGGCCGCCGTCCGCTCGGCGGGATGTCCGTTTTGGTCGCGATGAAGTCGAAAGCGGTTGCCGCGCTATCGACAGTCGTCACGTAGCCTGTCCGCACGCTGTTCTCTAGTTCGCGGATGAGGTGGGTAGCAACCCGGCTGCTTGTGTGACGGTCGATATGGTCAACCTCGAACCCGTCACCTGCGTCGTCGACGACATCGGTGTGACCCACTCGCCCCCAGCGGAACGCGCCGTTCTGGACGAAGAGGTCGGCATAGACGAGGACACCACCGCCGCAATCGACGCTCGTTCGGATGCCGTAGCCGAATTCGTGGAGGCGATCGGTGACGACGCTGACGTCCCACTCGGGGTTGATCATGAAGATGGCGTCATGGAGCATCGATTCGGGGTCGATGTGGATGACTTCTTGGCCGTCTTCGGTGTCCAGCTCGTGTTCCGCCCTGTACTCCGGTTCGTCATCGTCAGCATCGAAGCCTTGGCGATCGTCGATTCGGGTGATGTCCATGACAAGAGACTGTAACCCGTGAATTGCCTGCTCGAAGAGACGCGGGTCGAATTGCGCGTCTTCGTCTGCCGGGATCTGCTTTCCGGCTTCGTCGACGCGGTGGATTGTGTATCCTCGCATGAGACTGACTACGAAAGAGTCGTACTAAAAACTGTGGGGTCGCATACCTGTTTTTATCAATAACTGTCTCGGTGTTCAATATAGAGACACTTATTACGGAAGGGGAAAACTCCCGAATGTGTCCGTAGAAGCAACATCTGTCGGCAGCAGCCCGGATCTGAACGAGACCGAGCGCCAGTTGGAGGAGTATCTGTTGGACGAAGCCGACGACGTCGCGTATTTCAAATCGCGACTGATTGCGAAGGACCTCGACCTGTCATCGAAAAGTGTCGGGCATAACATGCGTACCTTGGCTGACGCTTCCGGTGTGTTGAGTATCGAGAAGTGGGGGTATTCGGGCGCGACGACGTGGATGGTCCAGATTCAGGAGTGACGCGGCCGCTGGCTGGTGACTGGCTATTTCTCCCACTCTTGTTTGATGAGCATCCGTTCTGTGGGTGAGCGGATAGGGATCCAATCGGCTAGTTCCCAGTCGTGTTCCGTGAGGTTGACATCGACGGTGTGTGAGGCCTGCCGTAAGGTAATGAACGGGTGCGATCGCTTGGTAACGCGGCCGGCGTGCTGGACGATTTTGTCTGCTTCATTCCGCCGGACGAGGACAGCCCTTCCGCACTCGACTTGAGACATCGGCGCTTGGAGGAGCTGCGTGGTGTTCGCGATGTCTGTGCTCTTGAGGCTGGTGTCGGTCTTAGGGGCCATCGGGGTTGTCTTTGGATAGCTCGGTTGTCTTCCTGCTTGAACTCACGCTGAGGCGGAGTATACGGATACGTTCCTCCGATTCGTGCTTATACGTATCGGCAAATTCTCATCGAGCGATATGGGGACGTAGCATCTACACCACGGCGTTAGTCTGGTCGAACGGTTTCTGGCGGTTCTGGGGGATGTTGTTGTAGCCACTCTACGATCGCCTCGTCGGAGTGGCCGACTCTGAATGGGGTACGGTCGGCTGGGAGGTGGCGGCGGTCCAGAGGTTTGGCTCTGGTAAGCCCGATGCCTCCGGCGCAGCGCGTTACAGTCGTCCAAGAGGATTCGGACACTGTGACAGACGGCCTCCCAAACTGGTATTCGATCATCTGAACTGAGCCATCAGAAACGGTGAACCACCAGAAGGCATACTGAGTATGCCGCTCTCCGAACAGCTGGAGTACGGTATCTCCCTCGCGGAGTGGCTTGCCCCAGTCGGCGTATGCGTCTCGTACCTGGTACCACGGTTTTTCTTCGAGCCGTGACTGGGAAGCGACGCCGAATGAGCCGAGTGTCGCATCTCCCCAGATCTCGCGAGGGCCGATTTCGCCTTCATAGTCCGGGTGGACAACGTAGCGTGTGTTCGACGGTTTGGGTGGTTCTGGGTAGTAGTTGATGCTCCCTCGGTATTTGTCGTCGAGAGACTTCTCCTCGAGGTCGTCCAGCGTCTGCCGGATGTAGCCGATCGCCTCGCTGCGGGTCTCGAACTTTCGACCAGACCGGCCCCAACTTTTCCCCTCAACCCGGACCCGGCAGTAGGTGGTATCGCTAGCAGTCGGCGGGGAGATGCCGATCGCGTAGTGGTCGTTTCCGGATGGGTGAGCTGGGTCAGCAGTGATCTCCTTCCGGTACTTCGTCCGGGGCATGGGGCTAGTCGTCAGCTCGGGCGTGGCCCGTCGGCGACGGACGGGTCTCTTCGTGAGTGGTCAGGTCGGTGGAGACACCGTGCTGGGTGGATTCGACGTCGATGGTTTTCTCGCCTTCCTGTTGTTCGAGCGTGTACATCCATGCTTCCCCGAGGCCCGTGAGAACCTCGTCTTTCAGCGACTGGCTCATATTGGAGCGCCTGTCGATGTCGTTGATCAGGATGGCGAACAGAGTGTGTATGGATCGGTCGTTCGGCGTGGAGGTGATCCCCAGTTCATCATCGAGCGTGTCCGTACTGTACGTCCGCGGCAGGAATGGGCGTGAGCGTCTCATGGTATTAGTCCTCTTGATCGGCAACTCTCAGAGTCACCGACCTTCACCTACCTTCGGGGGATACAAATTCTCTATCTGAGGGGTGGGTTCATTACCGGGGGATCCATATCCTCTCCCAACTGTGAGCTCTAGTGCGGCCCCGACAACTCCAGAAGATCGGATCATCAGTCTCGACGTTCTCCGAGGCGTGGCCATCCTCGGGATACTCGTCATCAATATTCAGTCGATCTCGATGCCGTCGATCGCGAGGATCAACCCCGCTACGTACGGTGGATTTGAAGGCGCGAACTACATCGTGTGGTTGCTAAGCCACGTCTTCGTCGAGCAGAAGTTTATCGTACTGTTCTCGATGCTTTTCGGCGCTGGTGTGCTCCTGTTCGTCTCTTCTAAGAAATCGAAGGGGGAGCCGGCGCTGAAGCTCCACTACAAGCGAACGTTCTGGCTCTTAGTCATCGGGCTGGCTCATGCGTATCTTCTCTGGGATGGTGACATCTTGGTCACGTACGCACTGTGCTCGTTGGTGGTCGTTTTAGCGTATAACTGGCCTGCGGAGCGGCTTGTGGTTGCGGCGGTGGTTCTCCTCTCGGTTCCGTTCATCCAGCAGGTAGAGACGGTGATGATGCTGGATCACGGGATGGAATTGGGGTATTGGACTACAACGCCCGAGGAACTCCAACAAGAGATTGCTGTCCATCAGGGTAGTTGGTCGGCGCTGGCTGCTGATCGGTTCGGTTCGAACGTGTACTCACAGACGATTGCGGTTGTGGACCGGGCGGGATGGCGGTATTCTGGTGCGATGCTGTTGGGGATGGCCCTGTTCCGTTGGGGTGTACTCTCGAATGAGCGGAGCTCGGAAGAGTACATCAAATTGGTTGCTGGGTGTTTCACTGTGGGCATCACAATCACGGTCGCGGGTGTCGCGTACCTCCACTATCACGACTGGGGGAGCGTGGCTGGGTTTTCCTGGGGGCTGTTCAACTACTGGGGGAGCATCCTCGTCTCTATCTCGTATGTGGGCGTCGTTATGCTGTTCTGTCGGCGGTGGGCTGGTGGGCGTGTCGAGAAGGCTTTGTCGTCTGTTGGCCGAACCGCACTGAGCAACTATCTGCTTCAGACGGTCGTCGCGACGACGATCTTCTACGGACATGGGCTTGCCTTATTCGGACAGGTGAGCCGCGTGGAGCAGATGGGCATCGTTCTCTTGATTTGGGTGGTCCAAGTGGGAGTATCGGTTCTGTGGCTCCAGCGATTCCGGTACGGGCCTGCTGAGTGGGTGTGGCGATCGCTGACCTACGGTCGGGCGTGAAACGGCATTAGGCTGTTCCAAAAGAACCAGCGGGGGAGACTACTGTTCGATGTGGCGTCGGTCGATGGACGTGACATCGAACGGGAGCCGGGCCGGGACTTCACCTGTATCGGCGTCAAGAGCGTCGATCTCGACGTGGTAGGTGTCGTGGGTGTTGAACGAGAGCGTCGTGGTAAATTCTTCGCTGACGCCGCTTGAGAGGGCGATTGGTTCATCAGTGATCACACTGGTGAGCGCCGCGCCGTCGGCTGTTGCGGTTCCATCCGTGAGGGTAATGTCGCCTTCCTGGA